>CAZYKS010000028.1:0-8328 GCA_964648375.1 uncultured Gammaproteobacteria bacterium
TGGAGTCGCCAGTTTAAAGGGTGGAGGTATAATTAAACCACCCCAAACGGAAGAAGAAAAGAAAATTGAACAATATAGAGATGCTGAGGCAAGGTTGGCGAAAAGCGGTCTGGAAAAGAAAGTGATCGACGAGGCCGGGGTGCAGGCGCAGAGGCGGATCGAAGACCTTAAGATTTTGGCTAAGAAGTACCCGGAGGGGAGCCTGGAGGCGAAGGCGATTGAAGAGGAGATTAGGAAGCTGGAGAAAGAGTGATGCTAATAATGCGAATAAACGCGAACTTGCCCCGATGCAATCGGGGTGAACGAATCGCGAATATTAGTTTAAAATAATTAAAGAAAAGGGGAAAGAGAGATTTGACATTGTAGTGGAGTTTTACTACAATTGTAGTATATTAATACTACAATATGATAAATATAAGCAAATCCAAACTTAGGGAAAAGCTGTTAATTCATTATTTCAGCCGGCCGGACAGCGAATTATATGTCAGGGAGGCGGCGCGCGCGATCGACTCAGACCCCAGTAATCTGCTTAGGGAATTAAATAGGCTGGAACAGCTGGGTATTTTTCAATCAGATACCAGGGGTAAACAGAAATATTATAAATTAAATAAGCGGCACCCCCTATATAAAGAACTTAGAAATATAGTCGCGAAAACCGTCGGTATCGAAAACCAGCTGCTTAAAATAGTCGAACATTTCAAGGAAATCAGATTATCTTTTATATACGGCTCTTACGCCAGTGAAAAAGAAAAGGCGGATAGCGATGTCGATTTATTTTTAATCGGCAAGATTAACATAGATTTACTGGCGGGAGAAATATCGGAACTGGAGAATCGAATCGGGCGCGAAATAAATTTTCGGATATATTCCGAAAACGAATTCGAGAAAGCCGTCCGGGATAATAATTCATTTATTTTAAATATTTTAAAAAACAAAAAAGTAATACTCAAGGGGGATGAAAAATATATTAAAAAATTTATCCGATAGGGATTTTTTAATAAAGGAAAAAAGTATCGGCTTCGATCAAATACGAAGACGGCTGGAGCGGTCGCACGCCGATTTGGACAACGCCCGGCTGCTCATAGATAGAGACAGCGCCGGGGCATTTCGGATGGCTTATGACGCCATGCTTCAAGCCGGTATATCCCTGATTTTATCGTATGGATATCGCCCAAAAGTAAAAAATTTCCATAAAACCGTTGTTGAAGCGACCAAGGAAATACTAGGCGATGAATACGCCATATTGATAAAAAGATTCGACCAGATCAGAAAAAGCCGGCATGATATAATTTATGATATTGCGGCTGTGTCCGGGACTGAGGCCGAGGAATCCATAAAGACCGCGGAAAGACTGATTAAGGAAATTTCCGGTATAATTAAGAGTCAAATTCCGCAACAAGAGTTGCTATAATATGTTTGAGTATCTAAACAAATTCAACGAATTACCCGAAGCGGTGCGTTTAAGCGTAACCGGCGATGACGCGATGGTGATCTTGACCGAGCTGGAGCAGAAATATGGGGTCGATCTGGCCGCAGCCGTGATGCGGGTGATGGTGGGGGAGATTCCCCTGATCGACCTGCCTAAGTTTTTCATTTTCGATTTTAACCTGGATGGCGTTGTGGCCCAGCAATTGACCGACGAACTGACCGATAGGATCTTCAGCCGGGCCGCGGATTATCTCGGGATCGGCGTAGAAAAAGGGATGCCGGTTGACCAGGTCGAGATCGAACCGGAAGAAGACCGGATGCCGAGAGTACAGGCGAGAGGGTCAGCCTTCTTTTTCTCACCCGAAGACGAGGAAGAAGTGCGGACATTAGCGCAAAAACTCGATACTAAAAAAGGCCTGGAAAAGGAAAAAACCGAGATCGAAGATAAACTGGATAAGATCCTGGTCGAAGCCAAGGTCGGACTCAGTTCCGAGATCCTGGTTGGCCGCTTTATCAACGCCGTAAGAACTTATTTGCGGGAAGTAAGGAACAAGATCGAGACCAAGGATACGTTAATGAAACCGGCCCATGTCGGGGGCTTAGGCCTGGACGAAGCGACCGTCGACCGGATAATGGCAATTGCCGATAAATATAAAAACATGAAGCAGGCGGCAGTAGTCCCGCCCCCTCCTCCTCCGAAAATGAAAGTCCCGGAAGATGACCATATCTCAATCATGAAAGGGGTGGGGGCGATTGATGACGGGGCTGTTGAAAGCGCGACTAAGCCGGCCGCCGATATGGAGAAAAAAAAGAACATCATCCGCGATGTGGATTATGATTTTAACGCTGCCGCCCGTAAAAAGGCCGCAGAAGCCGATAAAGCCGAACCGCTCGATACCGGGCATGAAATCGCACCGCCGCCGCCGGTCGTGCCAAAACCGGCCGGAGCCGGTAAACCCGCACCGATAGCCGCGGCCGAAAAACCGGTAGCAGGAGGGATATCCGGACCGGGGGCCGATAAGATCCCAGCCCCTTATCCGTCCGCGCCGACGCCAACGCCGGGCCCAGCCGGTCCGTCCGTTGACATTGGGGCCAAGCCGGGAGTAATATCAGAGACAGGCACATTCCCCGCGGCCGATAAAGCCGGCCAAGGACAACCGGAGCCTATGGCCATAAAAACCTCGCCGATGGCACCGGGCAGTATCGGCTCCCGGCGCTCTGAACTATCGGGCGGTAAAGTCAGGATCGAGGATGTTAAGCATGTGCCGCGCCTCGAAGGGCCGGTAGACGAATTGAAAAATATGGACTTGGTCAATTTCCGCCGCCTGAGCCGCAGTCCGCAGGAAGCGGCCCGTAAAATAAAAGAGAAGATAATTTACCTGGAGGAGGAAAAATATTCGAAGCGCATCGAAGGCATCCGGGCCTGGCGCACCTCTCCCCTGAATAAACTTTATCTGCAGATCGGACAGGATAGTATTGCCGGCAAAAAATCAGTGGAGGAAATCCTTAAAGCCAGGGTAACCGGCGGCGGAGAGTTTTTAACCACCGACGAGTTCGAGGCGATCATGGCGTTGAATAAAGAATTACGTTTTTAAAAATATCAATTAATAATATAATGCGAATCAGCGAATTGTATGCGAATACCGCGAATTAATACAAATCGAATTTTCGCATGATCTTTATTCGCAGTATTCGCATTCTAATTCGCGGTATTCGAATTATATTTATGCAGCAATTTACCGTTCCCCAATTTATCGACGTTGAAGATAAGATCATCGGTCCGATCACGACCCGGCAGTTTTTGATTATTCTCGGGGGCTTTATCCTGATCGGCATCGCCTATAAGCTGTTCGATTTTTCCCTGTTTTTGACTTTTACCATTGTCGACCTGTTATTTTGCGCCATAATCGCGTTCGTTAAGATAAACGGGCGCCCGTTCCATTTTTTCATCCTGAATTTTATCCAAACCATGAAACGGCCGCGCCTTAGGGTTTGGAATAATATTATCGGAAAATCCGAAGCGGAATATAACGAAGTCGATAAGACGCTCGCCGAAGAAAAACCGACCGTTCTGGCTCGGAGGTTCACCAGTTCGCGCCTGGCCGAGCTGTCGCTCGTAGTCGATACCCGGGGGGCTTATCAGGGAGAAGAGGAAGAGAGCACGGATATTAAATTGGATGAAGGCATGATGATATAGTCACGAGTTAATTAGTGATTAGTTAATTAGTTAATTAGGAGGCGTGAGAAAGTTGTCCTAAGTAACTAATTAACTAAGCAACTAGTCAACTATCGAAAATGTCTATACAAAAAAAATCAAAATTGGCGAGAAAAACCATCAATACCTCCACCCAGCAATATCTGGATATTGCCGAAATCAAGGAGGACACGGTGGTTTTACGGGATGGGTCGCTCAGGGCCGTTATCCTGGTTTCGAGCATTAATTTCGCCTTGAAAAGCGAGGACGAGCAGAACGCGATTATTTCCGCTTATGTCAGTTTTTTGAATAATATCAATTTTCCCCTGCAGATCGTGGTCCAATCCCGGGAACTGAATATCGACCCCTACCTGACGCAGCTCAGGCAAAGGGCGAAAGAGCAGACCAACGAACTCTTGAAAATGCAGACGAGCGAATATGTCCAGTATATTAATGAATTGGTGGAAATGGCCAAGATCATGAATAAGCGCTTCTATATCACCGTACTGTATAATCCGATTTCGGACCGGAAAAAGGGTTTTTTCAAGCGCCTGCTGAATTTACTGAAACCGGCAACCATCCTCAAGATGAAGGAAGAAAAATTCCTGAAACGCAAGTCCGAACTGGCGCGAAGCGTCGATAATGTCATCGGCGGACTGGCTTCGATCGGACTGAATGCGGTTCAGCTCGACACCCAGGGCCTGATCGAACTTTATTATAATTCCTACAACCCCTCCACCTCATCTAACGAGCGCCTGGTAGACGTTAATGAGTTGAGGGTAGCGGAATAGACGGCGGAAATTTGTAATTTGAAATTTGTAATTTGGGATTGTATTATTTACTCATAACGATAATCCAAATTATAAATTTCTAATTACTAATTACCAATTTCCAAAATGTTCAACCCTCAACAATTGCAAAGCGACGAAAAAAAATACGAGAAAGAGATGCCGGATGCCGTGATGTCGCCGACCCGGCCGGATATCGAGAATATCGAGATGACCAGGGAATTCATCGAGGAGGAAAAAGCCTTCCGCCGCGGAATCATCACGATCAAGGACCTGATCGCCCCGGCCAGCCTGGAGATCCATCCTAACTTTCTCCGGTTAGGCGATAAATTCGTCCGGACCATATTCGTAATCAATTATCCGCGCTATATCAGCGTCGGCTGGTTCGCCCCGATCATCAACCTCAATTCCACCTTCGATATTTCCATGTATTTTTATCCGGTTAACAGCGCGGTCGTGTTAAAGCAGCTTAAGAATAAAGTCGGTTCGCTGGAAGCTCAGATCATTTCGGACGCGGAAAAAGGCGCGGCCCGCGATCCGCTGCGGGAAACGGCTTTAAGGGATATCGAAGCTTTGCGCGACGCTTTAACCCAGGGAATCGAGAAATTTTTCCAGTTCGCCCTCTACGTTACCATCTACGCGGACAGTAAAAACGATCTGGACCGGTTAACCGACGAGATCGAGAATATATTCGGTTCGCGCCTGGTGTACTCGAAAAAGGTATTATACCAGGTGGAACAAGGCTTCAATTCGACCCTGCCATTATCGAATGACGAACTGTATATCGCTTTTAACATGAATTCCTCCCCCTGCGCATCTTCGTTCCCGTTCATCTCGAGCGAACTGACTTCCGATAACGGTATTCTTTACGGGATCAACCGCCATAATAACTCCCTGATCCTGTTCGACCGTTTCAGCCTCCAGAACGCCAATACCGTGGTATTCGCGACTTCCGGCGCCGGCAAGAGCTATTCGATCAAACTCGAAGTGCTCCGGAGCCTGATGATGGGGACGGAAATCATCATTATCGACCCCGAATTCGAATACAAACATCTCTCGGATTCGGTCGGCGGCACCTATATCAACGTGTCGCTTTCGAGTGAAAATAAGATTAACCCCTTCGACCTGCCGCGCGCGGTCGGGGGCGAGACCAAAGCGGAAGATATCATCCGGAGCGCAGTGATCACGGTTAAGGGGCTGGTGAGGCTGATGCTGGGGGAACTTAACCATGAAGAAGACTCGATCGTCGACCGGGCGCTCCTCGAAACCTATGCGAAAAAGGACATTACCGCGGAAAGCGACCTGTCGAGCATCGAACCGCCGATAATGCAGGACTTTCAGGATATCCTCGAGGGCATGGAGGGCGGGACTGACCTGGCCCTGCGCCTCCGGAAATATACCCAGGGCACGTTTTCCGGCCTGTTCAATTCACCCACCAACGTTAAGATGGATAACCAGCTGGTCTGTTTCTCGGTCCGCGACCTCGAAGACGAGCTCCGGCCGATCGCGATCTACACGATCGTCAATTATATCTGGAACGTTGTCCGGAGCGTAATGAAAAAACGGATACTGGTGATCGATGAGGCCTGGTGGCTGATGCAGAACGAAGACAGCGCAAAATTTATTTACGCCCTGGTCAAGCGCTGCCGTAAATATTATCTCGGCGTTACTACCATCACCCAGGACGTGAATGACTTTCTCCGCTCCCCTTACGGCCAGGCGATCGTTACCAATTCCTCCCTGCAGCTTTTGCTTAAGCAGTCGCCGGCGGCGATCGACCTGGTACAGAAGACTTTCGCCTTGACCGAAGGGGAGAAATATCTGCTCCTCGAATGCGGCGTCGGGGAAGGGATATTTTTCGCCGGCTCCAAGCACGCCGCCATCAAAGTCGTCGCTTCCTATACCGAGGACCAGCTGATCACCTCCGACCCGCGCCAGTTGCTGGAAATAGAAGAAGCCAAGAAAGAGTTCGCGAATAAAAAGAAGCGGGAAGATTGATAATTTTATACTATTTCGTATAGTTAATATGTCTGCTAATTGTCTACTGCTTACTGCTTACTATTTTTAAATATATGAAAAAGAGAAAGTTAATATTAATTATAACCATGGTCCTGGTAATCCTAGTGGTCGCGCTGGTAGCGTATCTATATTTTTTCGACCGCCAAATGCTAGACCGCAGCCAGCAGGCGATAAACGATATCGTCAATCCGGGAAAAACACCGGGTACAGGCGAAGGGACGCAAATGCCGATTACGCCCGCGCCAGTCAAGGACGAAATCAAAAAAATCGTCTATACCGAGACCCAGCCGGCCACGTCCGAAACCAGCCAGGACGACCTTAAACGGATGGCAGCGGCCTTTGCCGAAAGGTTCGGCAGCTATTCGAATCAGTCCAATTACGCCAATATCAAGGATCTTCAGTTATTCATGACCCGGGATATGCAGCAATGGTCGGAAGGGTATATCGACCAGATCAAGGAACAAGGGGGGGCGAATTCGATCTATTACGGCATCACCACCAAAGCGATATACCAACAAGTCGAAAATTTCGATAACGACACCGGCACCGCGCAAATTTTGGTAAAGACCCAAAGGCGCGAAGCCACTGGTACGATGGACAATTCCAGCGATTTCAACCAGAGCATAGTGATCGCGTTCATAAAATCCAATAATGCCTGGAAAGTGGATAGTGCCACTTGGCAATAAGATAATTAAGCCGGTAAAAGTTAGTTTAAATGCGGAATTGGGAATGCGGAATTCGGAATAGAAAATAAATAAAAATATAAAAATACATTCCGCATTCCGCATTCCGCATTTTTTAGAGCTACGGCCAATTTATTTTTACAATCGATATCATGGATAAAAAGAAATTAAAAAACAAAATGTACTTATGGTTATTCATTGTCGCTGCTCTAGCGACATTCGTTTTATTTTGCCTGGTTTATTTCATGGTCAGCCTGAAACCGACCGCGGACCAGTCAACATTGGCAGAAGATAACAGCCGTTATTATTTGAATGAAGACTATAGCGATCCGGATGCTTATATCACCAAAGAGCCGGATTTAAGCGATATGCTCAAGGGGCCGATAATTACGGATAGCGACCCCGGTACCGGCGATCCAGCCGCTCCGGTTGTGATCGTTCTGTATAGCGATTATTTATGCGGCTATTGCCGTGAGGAAGAAGCGACTATTCAAACCGTGCTGGACGAATATCCGCGCGCGGTGCGCCTGGTCTGGAAGGATTATCCGGAGGGCGACCCGAATTCGCTGTCCTGGCAGGCGGCTGCCGGCGCCCGCTGTGCCGGCGAGCAGGGGCAATACCGGGCCTACCATGACGGACTGTTCGGAAATAGCGGCTTTGATGAAAGCTTTATTTTAAAATTAGCGCAAAATTTAGGTTTAAATATAGCCCAGTTCAAAACTTGCCTCGCAAGCGACCGCACTAAACAGGCAATCAGCGACAATATCGAGGAAGCCAACGCCCTGGATATTAACGGCATCCCATTCATTTATGTTAACGATCAGGAAGTGATGGGGCAGGCGGGGTATGAGGATTTGAAGCGGTTGGTGGAGATAGAATTGAAAAAAGTAAAAGAATAAAATCAGTTTAATATTGTTACAAAAAGTAAAAAGAAGATAAAAGAGGTTACAATAGGTTTGGTATTTTACGCTATTTTATATCGAATTATGTCAATATATTATGCATGAAGAACCCTATAAGAAATTAATAGTCTGGAAAAATTTATGTGAGTTAAGAAAAAAGATTTTTATAATAACAAGTAAATTTAAAAGACAGAATTTAAGATTAGTAGACCAAATGAGAGCGGCAGCCAGGTCGGCGAAACAAAATTTTTCAGAAGGTTATAAATATGGTAGCATTGGTAAATTTATAAATTTTTTTAATATTTGCAGGGCAT
>CAZYKS010000029.1:0-8177 GCA_964648375.1 uncultured Gammaproteobacteria bacterium
TCGATTTTTTCGCCGGTTATCTTTATTCCTTCACGCTTTAATAGCCGCGCCTTCACGTCCACGCCCCGGGCAAAGCCGCCTAAAGAGCCGTCCGCTTTCACTACCCGGTGGCAGGGCACGCCCGGCGCGTAAGGATTCTTATTTAAAGCATTGCCGACCGCGCGGGCCGCCCCCGGCCTGCCGACCGCGCGGGCTAAATCCGCGTAAGTGGCCACCTTCCCCCGCGGGATCCTGCGGGTGGCGGCGTACACCGATTGCTCGAATTCGGTTAAATTGTCTTGGGATGCGCGTACCGCCATAGTTATATTCATTTAATTAGATTCTTCAGGCTTTGCGGGAGGTTATTCAAATCGAGCGAGTTCAGCTGGCTGCCGGCCTGTTGGTTCATGTTCAGGAGCTCCTGGTAGGGGGCGAAAGCGTTCTGCAGGAGCGCCGGCAGATAGATCAGTCCCAGCACCAGCGGAACCACGATAACCAGTAATTTCAAAATGCCGAATATCCGCTCCCAGAACACGAAACTCCTGATCTTTTTCGTCATCACGAGAATCTCTTCGGTCAATTCCAGATTCTTCTTAATTAGCTCCCTGATATCGGCTTCCGGCGCCGGTACTGTCGTTTCCGCTGCATCGCTGGCTCCGTTAATTATCGCTTTTTCTTCATCCATATTTCTTGATTAATGTTATTAATACGATTCGTATCTTCGCAATTAATTCGTATTTCGCAATAATTTCACCGCACCTCGCAGTGTTTCACGAATTTCGAGGCGATCGCGCACATATTATCCAAAACTTCATCCGGATAGGCCGGCATTTTTTCGAATTTATCATTCACCAGCTTCTGGTCCGATTGGAACTGCTGCAGGAACCATTTATCCGCCCCCTTGATCAATTCCCCCATCAGCTCGATATCTTCCGGCTCGTGCAGTTCCGGCACGATTGTGGATCGGAATTCATAGGGTAAACCGCCCGCTAGTATCATTTTAATGCTTTTCCTGATTTTAGCCAAGTCCGGCTGTACCCCGCTGACCAGATCGTATTTGGCCGGAGACGCTTTCAGATCCATAGCGATATAATCCGCCAAATTCCGCTTCAGCACCCGCTCGAGCATCTCCGGGTAAGAGCCGTTGGTGTCGAGCTTGATCTTATAACCGATCCGCCTGATTTTTTCCATAAATTCGGGCAGGTCGCTGTGCATGGTCGGCTCACCGCCGGTAATGACGACGGCGTCCAGCTTGCCGTAGCGCTCATCCAAAAAAGCGAAAAGGCCGGCCTCATCGAGGAGGCGGCCATTTCGCTTTCCGTCTTTATTACTCACGGAAGATGTATCGATTAACTTGCCGACAGGTCGGACAAGCATAGGGTTATAGCAAAACTGGCATCGAAAGTTACAGCCTTGGGTAAAAATTATCGCTGACAGGTGTTCCGGGTAATCTAACAGGCTGAATTTTTGTAAACCTCCGATATACATAGGCCAGGGATTATAACTTAAGTCTGTGTTATTTTACGGATGTTTCATTTACGGACTGAACATTGAAATACTTGCGGTTGGTAAATTCGGCCTGTTTGCCGTCGTTCCATTGTTTAACCGGGCGCAGGTATCCGGATACGCGCGAATAGACTTCGCATTCCTGCCTTTTTGTTTCGATTGGGCTCATATTTTTAGTTAATTAGTTACTTAGGTACTTAGTTAATTGGACGAATGATCCTGCTCTCTAATTAACTAATCCCTAATTAACCGTTTTAATTTTAATTTTTATTTAAATTAATTATATTTATGCCAATGATTCGATGATTTTGCGTTCGTTCTGGCTGTTATCGCCGATAAATCCGATTTCCTTGTCGCATTTGGGGCAATAATGGTGCTCGCCTACCAGATAACCGTGTTTGGGGCAGACGGAAAAAGTGGGGGTGATGGTAAAATAGGGCAGATGATACTTGGTGGCGATCGATTTTACCAGCTTTTTCACGGATTGGGACGAAGGCATGGCCTCCCCTAAAAACGCGTGCAGGACGGTACCGCCGGTATATTTGGTCTGGATCTCATCCTGCAGGTCCAGGGCCTCGAACAGGTCTTCGGTATAATTAACGGGCAACTGGCTGGAATTCGTATAATAGGGGGAAGCCTGGCCGGAGCGGACCGCTTCTTCATTCGCCACCACCAAATCCGGGTATTTATCCTTATCGATCCGGGACAGCCGCCGGGTAACCCCTTCGGCCGGAGTCGCTTCAAGATTATAAAGATTATTGGTGTCATTCTGGAAATCCATGATCCGCTCGCGCATAAAATCGAGTATCTCCAGCGCAAATTCCCTTCCGGCCGTGGAAACGATATCGGCCTTAATCGGCGCGAAATTCAATAATGCCTCATTCATTCCGATAATGCCGATCGTGGAGAAATGGTTCTGCCAATAGCGTCCGAAGCGCTCTTTTACGCTCCCGAGATAATTACGGGCATAGGGGTAGAGGCCGTTTTCGATCAATGTTTCGAGCATGTCGCGCTTGGTTTCGAGGCTTTCCCTGGAAATCTGCATAATTCCGCCTAACCGGTCGAAAAATTCTTCCTTGGTTTTCGACAAATAGCCGATCCGCGGCAGGTTTACCGTAACCACGCCGATCGAGCCGGTCAGGGGGTTCGAGCCGAACAAGGACCCGCCCCGCTTTTTCAATTCCCGGTTATCGAGCCGCAGGCGGCAGCACATCGAACGGGCGTCATCCGGGCTCATGTCGGAATTGACGAAATTGGAAAAATACGGGATGCCGTATTTGGCGGTCATCTCGAAAATCTTTTCCGCTACCGGCGAATCCCAGGGGAAGTCTTTCGTAATATTATAGGTCGGAATCGGAAAGGTGAACACCCGCCCGCTCGCATCACCCGCCATCATCAGCTCGGCGAAAGCGATATTGATCATATCCATCTCATCCTGGAATTCCTTGTATTTTTCTTTCTGGGGCTGGCCGCCGATGATCACGGGCTCCTCTCCGAGCGCAGAACCGGCGACCATATCGAGGGTAATATTGGTAAAGGGGGTCTGAAATCCGACCCGGGTAGGGACGTTGATATTGAAGAGGAATTCCTGCAGTCCCTGCCTGACTTCATCATAGCTAAGGTTATCGTGGCGGATAAACGGAGCCAGATAGGTATCGAAACTCGAGAACGCTTCCGCTCCGGCCACTTCCCCCTGTAAGGTATAGAAAAAGTTTATGATTTGTCCCAGGGCGGTACGAAAATGCTTGGCCGGCCGCGATTCGATCTTTCCGGCCACGCCGCCGAACCCCATCAACAAGAGGTCCTTTAAGTCCCAACCGGCGCAATACGGGGCCAGGAGCTGGAGGTCATGGATATGGATATCGCCGTCTTCGTGCGCGTCCCGGATGTTGGCGGTATAGACTTTATTAAGCCAATAATTAGAGGAAATGATCGAGGCCAGATGGTTATTGAGGCCCTGCAGGCTGAAACTCATGTTCGAATTTTCCTTGACCCGCCAATCGGACTGGTTCAGATAATTTTCCATAACATCGTTAGAATCGATCATGGACTTCATCGTCCGCAGCCGGGCGCGCTGGTCGCGGTAGAGGATGTAGGCTTTGGCGGCTTTGATACGCCGGTTCTTGATCAATACTTCCTCGACTAGATCCTGGATCTCTTCGACCGCCGGGATGCTGCGGCTATGGAACTTTCCGAATAGCTCGTTTACGACCTCGTCGGACAATTTTCCGGCAAGCTTTTTGCTGGGGTTGCCGACCGCTTCCAGGGATTTAAAGATCGCGCTAGTGACCTTTTCCCGGTCAAACGCCACGATCTCTCCCGAGCGCTTGCGTATTTCAGCGACTTTGGATTGGTTGTTTGGAGTCATTTTTTTGGCTTATTTACCTTTCTTCCCCGGTTTTCCTTTAAGAGCTTGTTCAGCTCCCGTTGAAAGGTTTGTACGTCTTTAAACGATTGATAAACGCTGGCGAAGCGAATATAGGCCACTTTATCCGTGTGTTTAAGATGCCTCATTACGATCTGTCCTACCTGGCTGGCGGTAATTTCGCTTTTCCTGAGGACCTGGAAATCGCGTTCGATCGAATTGACCAGCTTCTTGAATTTATCTTCGGTAATCGGCCGTTTTTCCAAGGCTTTCTTAAGGCCCCTGACCAGCTTATCGCGGCTATAGGTCTCGCGGCGGCCGTCTCGTTTTACGATCGAGAGGTCTAATATTTCGATCTCCTCATAGGTAGAGTAGCGGAAGCCGCACTTCAGGCACTCCCGGCGGCGGCGGATGGATAACCCGTCCGAGGCGGCGCGGGAATCGATCACCTTAGTGTCTTGGTAATGGCAGACTGGGCATTTCATATTAATGTGATGCGAATCCGCGAATTAATGCGAATTCCGCGAATCGCGAATAATATTGTCGTCCTGAGGAGCGAAGCGGCGTGAGAATCCCGACGCATTACTCTCAGGCTTCGGGATTGCCATGACCTTCGGCCCCGTAACGACAGCGTCATTCGCAATTAGCGGTATTCGTATTCATTCGCGTTATTAGCATCAAGCTATTCGTAAGCAAATAAAAAACACCTGCTGATTTAGCCTTAACTTTCTTTCTAAAAGGGGCCGTGCTAGAGGTGTTAATGCTTGATTCCTCCACTTTTACCCCGTAAAGGAATAGTGTTTCTACGGGGTTTACTATATCTTGTATCCTCTACTAATATTATACCACAACATATAGTGAAGTCAATACTGTCTAATTTTATCTAATTTTAGATAATTGCCGGTTGGAATCCACTGCTTTTTTTATTCAGTACTGCCAAGCTATCATTTTATACCTGTGGATAATCGACTTTTGTTGTGGATAATTCTTTACTCTTATTTTTAGTATATCATAAATTCTTATTGGTGAGATGTTGATAAGTGGTGGACGGTAACTAGTAATTGGTAATTTGGAATATATTTTATAATTGAAATGATATTAAAAAACTATCCAAATTACCAATTTCAAATTTAGATAATTTCGCAATATACAAAAATAATGCAACAAAAAAACATACCTTTAATAAACAAGTATGTTTTAACTGGTTTTATCCCCCCATCTTCTTCCGGATAAACGCCGGTATGCCCAATTCCTCATCTTCGTCCTCTTGGGGGGAAGCGCTTTTCTTTTTGGCCGGTTCGCTTTGGGCGGCTTTCAGTGAAGAAAAACGGCTCTTCTTCTTTTCGGTTAGCTCCTGCTCCTTCCTATCTTCATCGGAAATCAAGGCGCTCGGGGTATAGGCGCGCTCATGCACGGTTTGTGCCCCGCTCTGGCCCACACCGCGCCCCTCAAAGCCGGTTGCGACTACGGTTATCTTAATATCGTCTTTCAGGCTGCTGTCTATGACCGCGCCGAAGATGATCTTAGCTTCGTCATCGGCGGAAGTGGTAATTACCTTAGCGGCTTCGTTGACATCATTCATCCCGAGGTTAGTCCCGCCGGTTATGGTAAACAAAATGCCGCGGGCGCCTTCGATCGACATATCGAGAAGCGGGGAATTTATCGCTGTCTTGGCCGCTTCGATCGCCTTATTTTCTCCCGATGCCTGGCCGATGCCCATCAACGCAGAGCCGGAATTGGCCATAATCGCCTTAACATCGGCGAAGTCGACATTAATCAGGCCCGGTACGGTAATCAATTCGGCGATTCCCTGCACCCCCTGCCGGAGGACATCATCGGAAATCCGAAAAGCGTCCAGTAAGGAAGTTTTTTTATCGATAACGCTTAACAGTTTATCGTTCGGAATAGTAATGATAGTATCGACTTTATCGATCAATTCGCTGAGCGCCCGTTCGGCGATATTCTTTCTTTGGGCCCCTTCGAAAGCGAACGGTTTCGTCACCACCGCGATCGTCAATGCGCCCAGGTCGCGCGCGATTTCCGCGATTATCGGCGAGGCGCCGCTGCCGGTTCCGCCGCCCAAGCCGCAGGTAACGAATACCATATCGGTATCCTTTAACGCATCCCTGATCTCATTCTGGCTCTCCTCGGCGGATTGCTTGCCCAGGTCGGGGTTCATGCCGGCGCCCAGTCCCCGGGTAATCGATTTTCCGATATGCAGCTTTTTATTGGCTTTATTATAATGGAGGGCCTGGACATCGGTATTGACCGCGATGAATTCCACGCCTTTAACGCCGTTTTCGATCATGCGCATAACCACGCTGCCGCCGGCACCGCCGACGCCAATAACTTTGATTTTCGCGAATGTTTCGACTGCGGGTTTTACTTCTGCCATGGAATTTGTATATTTAGAAAATTTGAATGTTAAATCGAGTTTTTTATTTTAGCGGTATATCTATGGTTTTAATCCTGGAATAATTTGAATTTAGCAATTTGTAATTTAGGAATGATTTCATCTCAAAATCCTGATTTTTAGTCCAAATTACCAATTACGAATTACCAATTACTTCTTAACAATATTCTAGCTTAATTTAAAAAAATAATCAAGTATTTTTTAAAATATTATTTTTAAACGATTGAACACAAATTTTGTTCACTGGTAACAGCCGATTTAAGGCATTAGGGCCTTAAACCATTTGACCACTTTATTTATCGACTCTTTCGCCGCCTTGCTCCCGGGGATTTTCCCGCCCAAGGCGCTTTCATTCTCGATGATACGGTCCCCCCAGACTACCAACCCCAGGGCAGTGAGCAGCGCCGGGTCGTTGACTTTATCGATTACCGCCCGGATGGTGGTATTGGTCCCGATGCTGGCGGGCAGCCGCAGCCTCTTCTTCGCGACCTCGACGATATCCTCGAGGAGCGCCCCCCGTCCGATCAGAAAAACGCCGGCGGGCAGCATTCCGGAACGTTCGATCGTTTTCAGTTCCGTATCGATCTTATCGAATATTTCTTCCACCCGGGCTTCAATAATCTCCGAAATATATTTTCGTGAAACCGGTTTTATCTCCCGGTCGCTATCCCCCTCCCGGGCGAGTTCGGCCGGATCGACCATATCTTTTTTACCGTATTTATCCGGCAGGGCATTGCCGAATTCGAGCTTGATTTCCTCCGCAAAACTCAAGGGGCACCTAAGTCCGATAGCCAGGTCGGCGGTTATATGCTCGGAGCCGATCGGCAAAACCGCCGTATGCAAAAGCTCACCCTCTTCGAATACCGCCATGCTGGTGGTGGCCAGGCCGATATTGACGATGGCTGCTCCTAATTCCTTCTGCTTCGGTTCGATAACGGCTTCTGCGGCGGCCAAAGGCGACAGCACCAGATCGTCGATATTGATACCGGTGCGATAAATGGCTTTCGTGATATTTTTTACCTGGCTCGACAGGGCCTGGATTATCAGGGTTTCGACTTCAAGCCGTACCCCGGTCATGCCGATCGGATCCTTAATATCTTCCTGGTTATCAACTATGAACTTGACCGGTATGACATGCAAAATCTCATAATTCGGGGGAACGGATAAGGCCCGGGCCGCCTCGATCGCCCGTTCCACGTCCTCGGGGCTGATCTCGCCGTCGCTTTTTCCGACCGCCACCACCCCCCGGCTGGTTTCGCATTTGATATGGGGGCTATTGATTCCCACCCAGGCGGATTCAATCGGCACCCCCACCAGCCGTTCGGCTTTTTCCAGGCAGGCCGTGACCGACGAGGTCACGTCTTCGATCGAGGTAACCACGCCTTTATTTATACCCCGGGCCGGTACCGCTACCGCCCCGATTATCTGCAGTTTTTCCCCTTCGCCGGTATTCGTCCGCTGTCCGACTACCAGGCGGATTTCGGTTGAGCCGATATCCAAACCGGCAATAATATCTTCCTTCATAGCTTGTATATTTTATGAATTACTTCTTATTTATTAATTGAACCGGCAATATCGCCGTTAGCTCTATCCGGATTAATATGAGTCGTGCCGCAATTCCTTATTAATCCGACAAACAGATAATCGCAAGAAGTCTTAATAGCTATAGACCGCTATAAAATCAGCATTACCTATTTTTAATTATACTAAAATTACTTAATTTTGCCAAATATATATAACCAATTACAGTGAACCTAACCAGAGGCAGGTGGGGGGGGCAGGAACGGGTTAGCCGATCGTAGATTAAAATACCGATTTATCGGTTTCAGCCGCTTAATCCAGATTATCGCAAAATATGCGGCAAAAATATAATCAAGCCGACAATTACGGCGATCAACGAAGCGAGCATCACGG
>CAZYKS010000030.1:0-8096 GCA_964648375.1 uncultured Gammaproteobacteria bacterium
GGGGGGTTGCCGAAGGCAATAACACCGATTCGCATGTCCCCCATTCGTAGTGGGGGGTTGCCGAAGGCAATAACATAAAAAACCACCCCGGGGTTTCCGGGGTGATTTTCTTACATAAAAGAAGGGGCCTGCCTAAACTCATATGACATAAGCACATAAGTCGGCTATATCAATAATTTGATATCGAATTATATTTAAGATTCAGTTTTCGTATTATTATCCTTTTCACTATCCGGTTTTTTATCAACATCCGATTCGGTCATAGTCCGCCGTTCCTTGATTAACTCGCGGTTAACCCAGAAGATCCAGGCAATCACCGCCAGTAAAAATAAAATAAATATGACCAAGTTCAGCCGCAACCCGCCTTGGCGGCTTTGGGTTTCATCCACCAGTCCGGTAGCCGGAGTCTTAGTCGCACCGCCTTCCAATAATTTTTGGATTTCATTCGATTCGCCTTCGATGCCCCTTACGTTGACATTCTCCTCTGTCCCGCTGGCGGTTCCGCCTGTTTGGGCCTGCTGCAAATTTTCGAGTGATTGTAATTCTTCCGGAGTAACATTCAGTGATTCCTTGTTTTTAAGGAGGCTATCGAGGGCGGTTATATCCGCGGCTGATACGTTTACCGGCTGGTTTTGTTCGAATAATTTCGCCAGTACCAATAAGTCTTTCAGGCGGGCATAAGGGTCTTGGTTGTTCAGGCTGATGTTACCGACGGCGTTGTTGCTTTCTGCGGCCGCTTCAGAAGAAATAGTCGGCTGTGGGACATTAAAATAAACGATATTCGACCAGCTCGATACCTTTCCCCGACTGTCGACCGCTTCGGTATAGGCATAATGGTCGCCGCCGGCTAAGGCGATAAACGGCAGGTAGGCGAAATGGGCGGTGCCGGTCTGGCTGTTTTCGACCGGGAATTGTCCGTATAAGGTTCGATCGATATATACTCTCACGACTGAATCGTTTTTGGCGACTCCGGTAATAAAAGGTCTATTGGGGGCGCTGGTGCTATTGACTACCGGCGAATACATCACCGGCGCCGGCATCGGCGCTTCGACCCGGAAGTGTAATACATTGGAATCGGAACTTTTACGACCGAATCGGTCTTCCGCTACCGTCGTAGCCGTATGTTCACCCCTGGTTAAATTCAAAAACGGACGATAAGCGAAATGGGCGGTGCCGGAAGCATCAGTTAAATAACCGGTTTTGCCGTTATACACTCCATCAATCCAGATATTTACGAAAGTATCGGAACGGCTCAAGCCGGTAATTAATGGTTTCACTTTAGCGGTTACCGTATCAATGTTAGGAGCGATCAAAGTCGGGGCCGGTAATACCGGAATCGTAAATTGCCGGGCTGCGGTTGGAGCGGACACTAATAGCGATTCGCGATCGCGTGAAACCGCATAAACACTATGCACGCCGGCGGTGGGCATAGTCGGATATTCGAAAACGAAATTATCGGTTATGGTATTCTGGCTGACAACATCCGCTAATCCGGCAAAATTTCCATCAATATATACCAGTACATCGGTGCCAGCTGCAGTCAATCCAATGATTTCCAGCGGTTCGGTCTGGCTGCTGATAATATTAACGACAGTGGGAGCGGCCGGATTTTGGGCATAAATTATACCCGGCACTACTAATACCGTGAGTAAACTAAACATTACGAGGAATATTGCCGTTTTATTTCTACCTTTCATAAGTGGACAACAAGTCTTCCCCCTTAATAAACTGTTTTATTGGTTTTCAAAATTGAAAATTAGTAGTAAACTATAATTAACCCTGTAAGCAGGGCAAAGGGAGAGTGCTAGGCTCCGGCAGGCCGAAGTCCACCACATCCCTTTTGCCCTACTACAGTGCGTAAAAAATGATTTGAATATCAAAGTAAAAGATGCCACTAATTTAAGTGACATCTTTTACTTTATATTATGATTGTAATAGCCGTCAAGTATATAAACGGTTAATAAAACCTTAAAATTCTCGGGATAAGCTGTGTAAAAACCTGTGTAAAATATCTGTTTAAATCGTCTCTTTTAAAAATGTATTAAACTGTTTACCATCAGATAATTTCTTTATAATGTTTAATCTTAGCTAATTTTTTAATTTTATCCAAATCTACGGCAATCAAGTCCACCCTTACCTGATTTAGATCGATTTTATGTCTATATGAATACGCCCGTACCGCTTTTTTCAGGTTCGTTATTTTTGATCGGGTCATGCCTTCATCCGCGCTTCCATATACGCGAGAGGTTCTGGTTTTTACTTCAATAAAAATCGTTTCGATATTTTTCCAGGCAATTATATCAAGTTCATAATAACTACTCTTATGATTGCGTTCAATGATGGTATAGCCGTGTTTTTCTAAATATCCGACAGCTAAATCCTCGCCATAACGGCCGACTTGCTGGCGATAAACACTCATATTCACTTATTTTTAGAAGGGAGATATTTTTTATATTCTTTTTCTTTTTCAAGTTCCTGTTTTCTTTCGGTCACGGCAAAAGCTTTTTTAATGATAAAAACGATCCAGACGATATTACCGATCCCCCAAAGTAAAAACCAAAAACGGGAAGATAAAAATGGGGTTAATTCATAAGTAAATAGCATTAATAACACTCCAATAATCGTATTGGTAAAAAACAATGTATATATCGATGATAATAACTTGTTAAAGTGGGATTTTTTGGCGGTTTTTTTTATAATTGCGAAAATAACCGTTAGTAATAATAACCCCAGTACCGTATACGCAAATAAATTGAAGACATAGGGAGATAATTCACCTGGCCTGATACTTAACCAGAACATCGGATTATAAATATTTTGCATATTTTTTACTAAAATTAAATAAAAATTAAATTTTTTCGAAAATTAAAGCCTGATGGTATAAACCTGCTTCGAATTCATCTTCAAGTTTTAAATTAAGTTTTGAAGCTCCATTTTTTAAGGATTCCATATTCACGCGTTCCGTTTGTCTGGGTGCAAAAGGCAGAATGCTATTTTTCCATTCGACTATCATTAGTTTTCCATTGTTTTTAAGCATTCTTACGGCCTCCCTGATTATTTCCACTCTTTTATTCGATTGGAATAATGTATTGATTAACAGGACTATATCAAGACTGCTGGATCCGATTTCAGTTGCCCCAAATTCTTCGATATTACTCCAAACCGTAACGATATTATTAAAATTTTCCTGCTTTACTGTTTTTTCGATCACCCCCAATACCTGCTTAAGGATATCAACGGCAAACACCTGGCCGCCTTCACCGGTTAATTTAGCGCATCTGAACAAAAACCCACCGGAACTTCCACAACCTAAATCCGCAATTTTCATATTTTCGGTTATGTTCAGCTTATCAACTATTAAATCAATGTCAAGCAAATTAGATTTGATTTTTTCTTGCTTCATAAAATTTATACTCATATTAATTATAATTTATTATAGCTTTAACGACAAGCTAATTTTTTTACCGGTTTAAAACTACGCCGGTGGATAGCACACGGTCCTAGGGAATTGATTTTTTCAAGATGTAATTTAGTGCCATAACCTTTATGTTGATCAAAGCCATATTCCGGATAAATTTTATGATAATCATACATAATCCGGTCTCGTGTGACTTTAGCGATAATCGAAGCAGCTGCAATCGATAACACAGTGCTGTCCCCCTTTACTATAGCAGACTGTTTTAGGCTAATATTCGGTATTATAATGTTACCATCAACCACTATATAGGCCGGCTTTTGTTTTAAAGCTGATAGAGCTTTTTTCATCGCCAGGAAACTGGCTTGTAAAATATTTATCCGGTCAATAATATCGTTATCGCAAATACCAATTACCACTTCCTTAAAAGTTTCACATATAACATCATATAATCGTTCTCGTTTCTTTTCGGATAAGACTTTAGAGTCGGCGATTTCAGTTAATCCCGAATAATTGATTTCTGGATTAATCGTAACACAGGCAGCTACTACTGGGCCAGCCAACGGTCCCCTGCCCGCTTCATCAATCGCGCCGATCAAAGTTATTCCCTGGCTAAATAAACTTTTTTCTGTTAAAAGCCTCTGCATAGCTAAAATATTTAAGTCCACAATTATTTAGACAAAAATAAAAGCTGTTTGACTAGACAGCTTTTATATAAACCTGAAATAGCTAATAACCAATTTATTGAACTTTTGGTCTGCTGCGGTCATAAGTTGTGCTAATTTTTTTACCTGATCGCAACTGTAAATACTCGTAAGCCGCTAAGGCCGCAACAGTGCATTGCCCGCTGGCAACCGTAATTTGTTTATAAGGAATATCAGTCACATCTCCGGCCGCGAATAAACCCGGAGTTTTAGTCCGGCATTTTTCATCCACCTGTATTTGGTTATATTTATCCCGCTCTACCAAATCTTTCACAACATCCGTATGAGCGATCCGTCCGATCTCGATAAAAAGTCCATTTAGCCTGACTTCCTTTTCTGCCTTAGTTTTAAGATTAACCACCGTTAAAGAATCCAGGATTTGGTTACCTTTAATTTCTTTGATTTCACTATCGGTTAATATCTCAATATTTTCGTGGGACTTAACCTCGTCTACTAATGCTTCGAAAGCCCGAAATTCCTGACGCCGGTGAATTAAATACACCTTAGCCGCGATCTTAGACAAAACATCTGCAGCATCAAGCGCTGAATTACCGCCGCCCACTACCGCGACGGTTTTGTTGCGGTATAACGGCCCATCGCAGTTGGCACAATAGGATACGCCTTTTCCGGAAAATTCAACTTCGCCCGGTATAGCCAGACGCCTGGGTATGAGGCCCATCGCGATTACAACGGTTTTGCCAAAATATTTTTCCCGGTTAGTAAAGACCGTAAAAATTTGGTTATCGCCGGTTTTTATGTCTTTCACTTCATCAACAATAATTTCTACTCCCAGTCCCTTGACCTGGTCTTGAATCCGGGTAATCAGATCAATACTGTCGATCGATTTGAAACCGGGATAATTTTCGATTTCAGACGCTAACACCATTTGCCCGCCCACTTCTTTTCCGATAACTAAAGTCTTCATCTCCCGACGGGAAGCATATATAGCCGCGGTCAGTCCGCCAGGACCGGCTCCGATTATTATTAAATCATATATGTTATCCATAATTTTTCCCATATTATGCACACATTATCCACTAAATGTTAATTAGCTAATATTAAATATAAATATATAAAAAGTCTAAGAATTTGTAGACTTTTACACAGATTTAATTTATTTATTTTTTTCTATCATCCCTTTTAAATCATCTTTTAATCTCAGCCCGACTGCTTGCTCCGCAATTTTACCGTCTTTAAAAATAATCGAAGTCGGAACCCCCAGAATATTATATTTTTCCGCAATTTGCTGGTTTTCGTCCACATTCAATTTACCGATCTTAACTTTTTCATTTCCCTGGTATTCCTGTATTAATTCATCAATGGCCGGCGCCATCATCTTGCAGGGACCGCACCAGGGCGCGTAAAAATCAACTAAAACTACCCCCTGGCTATCTTCGACTTCTTGTTTAAAATTTTCTTGTGTGAATGTCATATTTTTATACTTAATTAATTAGTTTGACGTAGAACAATAATTGATAAAACGTAATGGTTGCTTTAAATATATTATGACTTTGGTGTTTGCTGTTTGAACATAATCAACATTAACTAATATAATCTCAATTATATCTCTAATGCATTTGCACTACTTATATAAAAATTATTATCTGAATGTGTGGACCTGAGGAGACTTGAACTCCTGACCTTCTCGATGCCATCGAGACGCGCTACCAACTGCGCCACAGGCCCTTATTTTTACACCCAGGTTTCAATTACCCGGGACAATATCTCTAATTCCAGCTGGATATCGGAATTAAAATATTGTATTACACAGACGCCTTTATTATCCGGTTTAATCGATTTTTTACCGACTGAACGTTTATCGATCTGGGGTTTATAAAACTGTAATTTACTGATTTTCGTAATATTGTGCCAATATTCAATCAACTGGGCCACATTTTGATCCGACCGGCACATAATCGTTACCCTGAATTTATGGCTATCGATAATATAACAATTATTTATTAATTTTAGCCACAATTTTAGCACCAAGGCGGAGCTGCTGCCGAATTTTAAACACCGGGTTTGACAATATTTTATCCCCTGCCCCAAATACAGCATACTCAATAATAATTTACACGTGTTTGTGTCAATGTGTTGTTTGAGAAATTCATTTTGTTTAATAATCTCTTCGATCCTGCCTTCCTGAGCGATTACATTATTTTCAGTCCGTTTCTGACGGGCTTTTGCCAATGAAGCCAAATTTAATGCTTTAATTTTATGGTCATAAATTTTCGGCATTTCGATAAATTTACACCAATATGACATAGTACTTTTCGGAATTGCCTTATTCAACAATAAATTTATTTCACGATAAGTTTTACCGGACTGCCGGAGTTTAATAACTTGTTCCTTTAAAGCTATATTCATAATACAATTGTACCACAGAGATTTTAAATGTGCAAGGGTTCAATAATTTCGCTAATATGTATTTAGGCAGTTAATTACTAATATTTATTTATTATAGTTCTGTCCTTTATCGTAATAACTAACGGGCTGACTGGTTCTTAATTCCTGTCTGCCTCCGCTTGTGCCCTCGTCAGGAATTGAACCTGAAGCTAAGACTTAGGAGGTCCTTGTTTTATCCGTTAAACTACGAGGGCGTAAACACTGGCACACGGGCAGCCAGCTGATTTTTAAGGCCAATTCGCCCAGACAGGGATAGGCTAAACATAAAAACACCTTTTAGGGCGTCTTTCTTTCACATATAATACTACACTAATCGATCGGATTTGACAATGCCAATCTTGTTTATTTTTGGATTATATATTAACTTATTAATATACTTGAATAAAGTGAAGTCGTTGTATTTGACCAATTAAATATTTATTCATTAATATTCGACAAGCTTATGTTTAAAAATGATCAAACCGAAGCCCCTAAAGCCAGGGAGGCTGAAACCATAATCGGCCCATCCGTCAAGGTTAAAGGTAATTTTTACGGCTACGTCGATATGGTAATCGAGGGTCTGGTAGAGGGAAACGTAAAAACGAAAAATAATCTGCGGATAGGGAATAAGTCGCGGATTACCGCCCAGGTTGAGGCCAAAGACGCCTATATCGGTGGTGAAGTGCTCGGAAATATTAAGGTAACCGGAAATCTGGAAATTGCCGGTTCGGCCCGAATCAAGGGCGATATCGAAGCCAGGACATTATCGATCGAGAAAGGCGCCCAGTTCAATGGCCACTGTTCGATGGGAACTGGCGATAGTCGGGAAGAAAAAAAATAAGGTTCGTTTTTCGTAAATTCTTTTTTCAAACAATTTTTTTTATGCATGTTTATATTTACGACGATTACGTCAGCCAAAAAAAATACGAGCAGCAGCTGATCCGGGTGGAAACCCGGATTACCGACTTGGGGCTTTCGGGTAAAATCATCCGCCTGGGCATGCTCAAGAATATCCGGGAAGCCATCCAGGACGAATTAAGGCGCGGGGTAAAAACGATCATAGCGGTGGGGGATAATAAGATCTGCAATACTGTCATTAACGCTATGCTGGGTATTGAACATACGCACCCGGCCCAGAAGCAAACCCCGATGGCCGTGATTCCGATTGGCAAAAAAAATATCCAAATTAGAACATGAAGCCGATTTAGTTAAAAACAGCATCAGAAACCATCTGCCAAGAAGTATTTTTCTGCCGATAAACAGGCAGGATCTTTTGGAGATTTTAGCTTTGCAGGATTCTTTAGCCGACAAAGCTGAAGATATAGCCGTTTTGTCAACGCTAAGATCTTTGGAATGCTACGATCTTGTAAAAAAAGATTTTGAGTTTTTTTGTGAAGAAAATATGGAAGCTTTTCGTTTAACAAAAAAAGCCCTAAAGGAATTCGAAAATCTACTGGAATCTTCCTTCGGCGGGGCTGAAGCGGAAAAAGTAAAGATTATAATAGAAGAGCTTGCTTTTAAGGAGCATGAAATAGATATTTTACAAAATAAAATATTAAAACTTTTATACGGCTTGGGTAATAAGTTGGAAT
>CAZYKS010000031.1:0-7872 GCA_964648375.1 uncultured Gammaproteobacteria bacterium
TAAACCAGGTGCCTATTTTTTTATCGTGATTATTTTATTTTCTCGGACGTTTTCCGGAAATGGCGCCCGTAAATCGCCATTTCGATCGCGGTATGCAGCAGCTTCGGCCTGGTCAGTATAATTTTCGATACCATTTTCCAATAATAGAATTTAGCCGGGGAAATTATCCCGATTAGCCATATGCTTTTAAGGAAAGCCCTTATGTCATCAGCCGAAGTTTTGCCCTTCGCCGACGGTTTGTAGGATTTGAAAAAAGTATTTATCCGCTGATAATAAACTTTCGGCGAGTATAAATAGCCGACCATCTTTTTATAACCTTCAATCAGGGTATTTATCTTCATATTCGGGTCGAAATTGAGGAAGCCATCGGTGTTCTCTCCGGTGGTATCCTGCCTGAGCCTGCCTTCCGCTAACAGCCTTCGCCATAAGCGGGTCTGGGGCAGGGCGTTCAGCATCCCCACCATCGCCGTTACGACGCCGGTACTTTGGATAAATTCGGTAATAGAACCGAAAATATATTTGTCATCCTTATCGAAACCGACGATAAATCCTCCCATAACCTGGATCCCGTGCCGGTGGATGATCCTGACCGCTTCTTTGAGGTCGATTCCGGTGTTCTGGATTTTCCCGCATTCCTTGAGACTCGCCTGGTTCGGCGATTCGATTCCGACGAAAACGCGGTTGAAATTAGCGGCACTCATCAGCCGCATCAAATCTTCGTCCTGGGCCAAGTCGACGCTGGCTTCGGTAAACAATAAAAACGGATATTTATGGCGTTTTTGCCAGTCGATCAGGCTCGCGAGCATCTCCTTGACCTTTTTTTTGTTTCCGATAAAATTATCATCAACGAAAAATAGCGACCCTTTCCAGCCGGCGTCGTAGAGCGACTGGACCTCCCTTATCACCTGGGCCGGTGCTTTCGCGCGGGTGGCGCGTCCGTACATTGCGGTAATATCGCAAAACTCGCAGTTATAGGGGCAGCCGCGCGAGAATTGGATGGCCATCGAGGCGTAATGCCTGAGGTTGATCAAACTCCATTTCGGAAGAGGGGGTTGTTTTATATCCGGCTTTTGTTCAGATGCATAAATCCGTCCGGGCTTTCCCTCGGCCAGATCGGCTAAAAACACAGGCAGGGTATTTTCCGCTTCGCCTAAAATAAAATGGTCAACGTTTTCGAATTTAGCGTATTCGGCGGTAAAGGCCGGACCGCCCCCGACAACGGTTTTGCCATTGCGCTTGCACCGGCTTATAATTTCCAGGGCGCTGGTTTTCTGCACCAACATAGCGCTAATAAATACCATTTCCGCCCAAAAAATATCCATGTCCGTTAAGGGCTCAACATTAACGTCAACCAGCCTCAAATCCCAGTCCGGCGGCAATAAAGCGGCGATTGTGAGTAAACCGAGGGGAGGGAAGGCCGCTTTTTTCGATATGAACGGCAGGGCATACTTAAAACTCCAGAAAGTATCCGGGTATTCCGGATATACCAATAATATCTTCATCTTATTCTCCTTTACGCAGTATTACGATTGTTTTGAAAGAACAAATTATTCGGTTTTATATTATAAATTTTGGTTTCTTTAATACGTTGTTAGCGGTGATTATAAAGTATTATAGATTTTTCGCTTCACTTCGTTACGCTCAAAATGACAAAGAGAGGCCAGTTATTTAGTATAGACTCTTATTATTTATCTGATACTGCGGTAGCCTCCAGGAATGCCGTTTTTCGATAAAACTATCTGCCAGACTTGGTTCTTTCGTGAGCGGAAGGTTCCGGCGCAGGACAAGAGATAATATGTCCACATGCGGTAAAACCGATCGCCGTATTTAGGCTTTAATTTATCCCAATTATTTTTGAAATTTTCATACCAGGACATTAAAGTATTATCATAGTAGATCCCGAAATTATGCCAGTCCTCAACTATGAATAAACCCTCATTCGCGGCAGTAATCCGCTTCATCGACGGCAGCATAGCGTTGGGAAAGATGTATTTGTCCATCCACGGGTCGAAGCTTTGGACCGAGATGTTGCCGCCGATTGTATGCAGAAGAAACAGCCCGTTCTCTTTTAGGGCATTATGCGCCACTTCCATATAAATGCGATAATTCTTATACCCGACATGTTCGAACATTCCCAGGGAAACGATATGGTCGAATTTTTCATTAATTTCGCGATAGTCCCGCAACCTGAATTCGATCGGCAGGCCCTGGCATAGTTCCCGGCCGTATTCCACCTGTTTCTCCGATACGGTGTAGCCGACGCATTCGACTTTATATTTTTCCGCCGCATATTTCATGAAACTGCCCCAGCCGCAGCCGATATCGAGCACTTTCTGCCCCGGCTTCAAGCCCAGTTTCCGGCACACCAGATCGAGTTTCGCTTCCTGGGCTTCATCCAGAGTGTGCGCGTCCTGCCAGTAACCGCAGGTATAAGTCAGGCGCTTATCCAGCATCGCCCGGTATAAATCATTACCGATATCGTAATGATGCCGCCCGACTTTGAAGGCTTTCGATTTTTTTCCGGATTTATAAATCTGGTGCAGGGCGGTTTTTAAAAGTATTACTTTATTCCCCCGTATTTTTTTATCAAGGTTTGCCCGGAGTATTTTCGTAAAAAATTCATCGAGTTTATCGCAATCCCACCAGTCGTCGAGATACGCCTCGCCCAAACCCAGTGAGCCTCGAGTGAGTACTCGTTGATAGAAATTTTCGTTATGGATCACCGGGTAATATGGTTTGTTGCCGTTAACGGTAATTTCGGTATTATCCAATATAGATAATATAAATTGTTTTGCGTTCATACATGTTAAGCAATAAATTTATAAACTAATACTATAATTATTATAACAAATAATAGTAAAAATATAAAAAAATTGACAGATATTAATTATTGTGATATAATTATTTTTAAATAAATAAATAAATAAATTACAATTATTTAAAGGAGGGTAAAATGGCTGTTCTTAAAAATTATAAACAAGTCGGCAACAATGTATTTCTGGAATTTTTTGAAAAAGTTTCTGTTGGCAAACCGTTATGTCCGCGATGCCATGGGAAGAAAAAAACAATTCTATCCGGCGATGAATCACCAACCGGCTGGATGATGGAAGGGGATTGCCCCGAATGCGATTGAAAGGAGCAGAAATGGAAAAGAGCAATAAGATTAAAAAGGTTAAAAGGCTGAACTTTTTTATGTTGATTTTATTGGCAATCTTTGCCATAATCGCATTATATACATATATAAATTCTTTGATTGCCGGGGGAAATTTATTTAAATTTGCACTATTTTATTCCTCATCTATATTAGCTGTAAATTCTTCTGCGGTTTTTATCTTAGGTCATAGAAAGCTCAATCAACTAAAGCACCAATAATCCAAAAGGCATCTCGCGTGTTTACGCAAGATGCCTTATTATTTTATATAAATATAAAATCCTAAATCGGAAATCAGAATTTACTTAACCTTCATGAGTACCTGGTCTTTAAGTCCGAGGTCGATCGTAACCTTATCGCCTTCCTTAACCTTGCCTTCGATAATATCGAGCGCCAGTTCGTCTAAAATCATAGTCTGGATAATGCGTTTCAGGGGACGGGCGCCGAAGGTAGTATCGTAGCCTTTCTCGGCTAAGTGCTTCTTGACCTTGTCAAGAATCTTAACGGTAATATCCTTATTTTTCAGTCGGATCTGGACCTTGTTCAATTCAAGGTCGACGATTTTCGACAGGGCTTTCTTGGTCAGGCTCTTGAAGATCACGATCTCGTCGATGCGGTTCAGGAATTCGAGCTTGAAATTGTCTTTCAGGATCATATCGATCTTTTCGCGCATTTCTTCCTCACGGACGATTTCGGCATTGGCGGCGTCGCCATCGTCGGTAAATCCGATCGAATACTGCTTGATCACCTCATTCCCGAGGTTAGAGGTCATGATAATGATCGTATTTTTGAAGTTCACGATCCGGCCTTTCGAATCGGTCAGGCGGCCGTCATCGAGGATCTGCAGGAGGATATTAAAAACTTCCGGATGGGCTTTTTCGATCTCGTCGAACAGGACCACGCTATAAGGGCGGCGGCGGATCTTTTCGGTCAGCTGGCCGCCTTCGTCGTAGCCAACATAGCCGGGAGGGGAGCCGATGATCTTAGCGACCGAATGCTTCTCCATGAATTCCGACATATCGATCCGGATCAGGGCCGATTCGTCATTAAACATGAAATGGGCCAGGGTTTTACCGAGTTCGGTTTTGCCCACACCGGTCGGGCCGACGAACAGGAACGAGCCGATCGGACGTTTTTCGTCATTAATTCCCGCCCGGGAGCGCCGGATGGCGCTGGCCACATGCTTGATCGCGTCGTCCTGGCCGACCACGCGTTTTTTCAGCTCGATTTCGGCCTTGGCCAGCTTCTGGATATCGGATTCGAGCATTTTCATCACCGGGATCCCGGTCCAGCGGGATACCACCTTGGCGATATCTTCCTCATCCACTTCTTCTTTCAGGATGCGCTGGCCTTTTTTCTGGATTTCGGTCAGTTCTTTCTCCAGGCCTTTTACCTCTTTTTCGAGGCGGGGGAGGGTAGAATAGCGGATTTCCGCCACCTGGGTCAGGTCGTCGCCGGTGCGCTCGACGATCTCGGCGCGCGCTTTCAGTTTATCGATATCCTTTTTATTTTCCCGAATTTTAGAAATGATCGCTTTTTCGTTTTTCCAGTGCAGTTCGATCTGGTTGGCTTTTTCCTTAAGCTGGGCCAACTCCTTGTTCAGTTCTTTTAGTTTGGCATTGGCGTTATTGTCCTTGATCAGGCCGACTTTGATGATTTCCCGCTGCCTGATCTCGCGTTTCAGCTTATCCAGCTCGACCGGAGAAGAATCGATCTCCATGCGCAGGGCGCTCGTAGCTTCGTCCATCAGGTCAACCGCCTTATCGGGCAGGAACCGGTCGCTGATATAGCGCGCTGACAGTTTCGCCGCCGCGATAATGGCATCATCGGTGATACGGACGCCGTGATGGACCTCGTACTTTTCCTTGATACCCCTTAAAATCGAGATCGTGTCCTCGATACTCGGCTCCGATACGTAAATCGGCTGGAAGCGCCGTTCCAGGGCCGCGTCGCGTTCGATATATTTCTGGTATTCTTTCGTCGTAGTGGCGCCGACCGCCCGCAGTTCCCCGCGCGACAAAGCCGGTTTTAGCATATTGGACGCGTCCATCGAGCCTTCGCTTGCCCCGGCGCCGACCAGGGTGTGCAGCTCGTCGATAAACAGGATGATCCGGCCCTGCTGGGACTTTATTTCCTTCAAAACGGCTTTCAGCCGTTCTTCGAATTCCCCCCGGAATTTCGAACCGGCCACCAGCGACCCGAGATCGAGGCTGATCAGTTCCCGGTTTTTCAGGTTTTCCGGAACGTCGCCGGACACGATCCGCTGCGCCAATCCTTCCACGATCGCGGTTTTTCCGGTCCCGGCTTCGCCGATCAAAACGGGATTATTCTTGGTGCGGCGCGATAATACCTGCATGATCCGGCGGATTTCGTCGTCCCGGCCGATTACCGGGTCGAGTTTTTCCTGGCGCGCCATATCGGTCAGGTTAATGGCGTATTTTTCCAGCACCCGGAATTTCGATTCCGGCTCGGGCGAGTCGATCGTCTGCGACCCCCTGAGTTCGGCCAGGATCTTAAGCACGGCGTCATAGTTTACGCCATTTTTAAGCAGGAGGTCCTGCGCCTTCGATTTGATCCCGACCAGGGCCAGGAACAAATGCTCGGTAGAAATATATTCATCGCCGAGCTTGTCGGCTTCTTTCTTAGCACGTTCGAGGATCATCGCCACTTCAGCCGTACCCTGAACGGTCCCGACCGAGGAGCTGGTTACCCCCTTGGGCAGGATTTCGATCTCTTTTAGGGCCGATTTCTCGATCCCGTCCACGCTTAACTTAAGCTTTTCCAGCACCGGCTTGACCAGGCCCTCGCCCTGCTGCAGCAAAGCCGCGAACAGGTGTAGGGCTTCGATCTGCTGCTGGCCATAATCCTGGGCCAGAATCTGCGCGTTAATGATCGCTTCCTGCGATTTATGTGTGAATTTATTGAACATAAAGTTTTAGTAAGCAGTAAACAGTAAACAGACGACAGAAGTTAATTTATTATAATGTTGTTTACTCTAATACTGTAAATTTTATTTCTACTTATTAATACGTATTATTTCCACATTTTAATTATATCAGAAATATTCTTAAAGATAAATGAGATATAATTGTTAGCACTCTTAGTTATAGAGTGCTAACTATAAATTTATATGATATATGGTTAAATGTCAAGAAATTTTATAAAAATTCTAATATTAGCTATTAATTAAATCATGTGAATGTAATTCAAAATAAAAACCTGAATTTACCAGGTATATAAATATATTAATATGTATATTGTTTACTGCTTACTGTTAACTATAATCATTCGATTATATCCAAACTGCGGTCGCAGTGGGCGCAGCGGCCGCGGATATCCATGCGTTCGATATGGTAGCCCATCCGGCGAATAGCCAGCTCGCCGCATTTCGGGCAATAGGTGTTTTCCTTCTGGTCGCCGGGGATATTCCCTACATACACGTATTTAAGGCCGGCGCTTTTTCCGATCTCATGGGCCTCATAAATTACGTCGTCGCCGGTAACCGGTAAATCTTTTAACTTCCAGGATATTTCCGGGGAAAATTTAGAGATATGCCAGGGGGTATCATCGTTCAGTTCAGTTACCAGAAAATCCGCCAGCCGCTCCAGCATGCCGATATCGTCGGACAGGCCCGGGATAACCAGGGTGGTAACTTCGAGATGAACTTGCTCCCGCTTGATCAGTTCCGCATTTTCCAAAACCGGCTCCAGGCGCGCCTGACAGTTATCGAGGTAAAATTCCGGGTCGATCGACTTGATGTCGATATTGACCGCGTCAAGATAAGGGAGGACGGCATCCAGGCAGACGCGCGACATATAGCCGTTGGATACCCAGACATTCGCCAGTCCGTGTTCATGCGCGAGCCGCATGGTTTCCAGGGCATATTCGGCAAATACCGTCGGTTCGTTGTAGGTATAGGCGATACTCCCGCAGTCGTTGCCCAGTGCGTCTTCGACCACCCGCGCCGGAGACAGATAGTCAAGCTTGGCCGCCGACCGGTCTATTTTTTCAGCCTGGCTGATATCGGAATTCTGGCAATTGGCGCACCCGAAATTGCAGCCGTAAGTGCCGAGCGAATACGCCACCGATCCGGGGTGAAAATGGTAAAGCGGTTTTTTTTCGATCGGATCGATATTGACCGCGATCGGATAGCCGTAAACCAGGGAGAAGAGCGTCCCTTTTTTGTTGATTCTGGTATGGCAAATTCCGGTTTGGTTAACCTCGATAACGCATGCATGATGGCATAAATCGCATTTAACCGATTTATTTTCCAGTTTTTGGTAGAATTTGGCTTCGTACATTTACGGTAATTCGTAATTCGTAATTTGTAATTAGGCAGTAATTTAAATATAGCACTACCGAATAAATGTGTACTTATTTATTAATTGCACCTAAATACTTTCCTAAATATTAACAGATATTTTTAAAAATGAAAAGGCGCAAATTAAGTGCGCCTTTTTCGCTAATGTTAGATTGGTTAATTGATATTTCAGGATATTCTTTCCAGTGAGAGTCTGAAAGAGGGTGACTGGAGCAACCGATTGATTTCGTGAAATAATTCCGTATTTTCGATATGCGTTATTAAAAAACCGTTTTTATCGATATCCCCGTTGGTTTTAATGAACAAATCCCTAGCCCTTGCATGAGCTTCTGCCGTTAGGTTTTGGTAAGCCTGCATTTCTGCGAGCAAATCTTTATCCGACATTTAGCCTCCTTTAGGT
>CAZYKS010000032.1:0-7802 GCA_964648375.1 uncultured Gammaproteobacteria bacterium
GGCAATATTATCAGCCTCGACGCCACCCCGGAAAACATGTACGGGCAGGTGATGGCCTGGCCGGACGGGGTAATCGGCGCCGGATTCGAGTTGTGTACGCGGGTAACCATCGAGGAACTGGACGCCATTAATAAGCAGCTTAAGGATGAAAGCATAAATCCGCGCGATTTAAAAATGAAGCTGGCATTCGAAATAACGAATATCAATTATGGGGAAAATAAGGCGAAAGAAGCGGAAAATCATTTCGTCAGTGTGATTCAGAAAAAGGAAGTACCGGAGGATATAAAAATAATGAAATTGGAAATTGGAAATTGGAAATTGGTCGATCTGCTTCTGGAGGCGAAACTGGTTAGGAGTAAAGGTGAAGCGCGGAGATTAATTCAACAGGGAGGGATTAAAATAGATGGAGAAGTAGTAAAAGACGAGGAAAAAGAAATCGAATTATCTAAACAAGCTATGTTGCTGCAGCGCGGAAAACGGCAGTTCATAAAAGTTTCCACCGGCCTTTCTCGTCCGCCTCGGGAGGAAGGCCAGGGTTCGTGAGGCTTTAGCCTCCAGTTAATTATAATAATGTATACACTCGAAAAGATAAAAAAACAAATAATGAAACAAATAAATGAGGCGCTGGGAGGTAAAATAATCCGGGCGTCTGATTTAGTTATACCCCCCCAGCCAGATTTCGGTGATCTGAGCCTGGCCTGTTTCGAGGCGGGCAGGAAAGTGAATAAATCCGCGGTCGAAGCGGCCGGCTGGCTGGTCGGAGAAATCGCTATTAACGGAGGAATCGCCGGAATTAAGGCGATCGGGCCTTACCTCAATTTTACCCTGGATAAAACCAAGCTGGCGAAAGGCATAATTAAGGAAATTACCGCCCAAACCGGTGATTACGGCACGAACGATAACGGCAAAGGCAAGCGTGTGATGATCGAATATTCGAACGTCAATACGCACAAGGCTTATCATATCGGGCATTTAAGAAATATCTGTTTTGGAGATGCGGTCAGCCGAATCTTAAGCGCTAATGGATATTGTACGATACCAATTTCATATATAAACGATTTCGGCATCCATACGGCCAAAACCCTATGGGCCTTTATGGAGTTTTATAAAAGCCAGGAACCGAAAACTGATAGTGGCCGGTTTTTGGGGAAAGTATACGCGAAAGCCGTGGCCGAGATGGAGCAAGACCCGTTAGCGAACGACAAGGTCACGTTTTTAATGAGAAAAATCGAGAGCCGCCAGGGAGAGGAATATAAGCTATGGCAAAAAACCCGGAAATGGAGCATTAAGCAATTCGATAATATATATAAAGAGCTGGGGATTGAATTTAAACATACGTATTATGAAAACGAATTTTTGGAAAAAGGGCTGGAGATGGTCGCTAAACTATATAAACAAGAATTACTGAAAAAAAGCGAAGGTGCAGTGATTGCAGATTTGAATGAGTATGGTTTGGATATTTTGATGTTTTTACGTTCCGACGGCACCGCTATGTATCCGGTAGCCGACTTACCGCTGGCATTCGAGAAATTCAAGCGGTTTAAGCTCGATCGTTCGATTTACGTAACCGATATCAGGCAAAACTTACATTTTAAGCAGCTGTTTAAAGTATTAGAGTTGGCGGGGGTTAAGGGTGAACTCGTGCATCTAGGCCATGAATTCGTCAAATTGCCCGAAGGGATGATGTCATCCCGCAAAGGCACGCTTGTGACATACGAAGATTTAAGGGATATGGCGTTAAAAAGAGCCAAAGAGGAAACGGCAGAACGACATCAGGATTGGAGCGATAAGAAGATCAAGGAAGTGGCGAACGCGCTCGTGAACGGGGCGATCAAGTTCGAGATGATTAAGGTTAGCGCTACCCAGGTGATTACCTTCGATATCAACCAGGCCCTCCGGTTCGATGGGTTTACGGCCGCGTATCTGCAGTATACCTGCGCGCGGATAAATAGTATAATCAGAAAAGATGGCAGTAAGCAGACGGCAGACGGTAGTAAAAAAACAGATAAGGTAGACTTTAATAAATTAGGGGAAGCGAGGGAGCATGGGCTGGTAATGAAGCTGGCGCGGTATCCGGAGGTGGTGGCCGGTGCCGGGGAAAAATATGACCCCAGCGAGATCGCGAAATATCTGTTCGAACTGGCGCAGGGATTTAACGATTATTACCACCAGGTGCCGGTACTAAAAGCGGAAATAGGAGTACGGGAAGCGAGATTGGCGCTGATTACAGTAGTGAGCCAGGTGATTGCCAACGGACTGGGTTTACTCGGAATCGAGACGGTTCCGGAAATGTGATTAGCCCCGGATAAACCCGGAAGGGTAGCGAAAAAATACGGATAAATTAAACACAATAAACTATTTAACTTATTATTCAATAAATAGGAGGCGACAAAATTATGAAAAAAACATTACCATTCATTATCGTTCTGGTGTTGTTGGTCGGGGTCGGGATTTATTACGTGGCCACCAGCAAACCGGCAACCGCTCCGACCGCCGAACAGGGGGATAATACCGGCAATCAGACTGCGGCGGATAATGCCAGCCTGTTGGACTGGCTCAAGGGCGGTAAGAGCGTACAGTGCGTATTATCGACCGCGGAAGGCGCGATGACAGTGATGGCCAAGAATGACGCTATCCGGATCGAGGGCATACCCTACGCATTTAGCGACAACAACGGCCAATCCCAGCCCAGCACTTCGCTGACCTTAGGGGACTGGGTGTATTATTGGAGCGGCCAGGAAGGGGTAAAATACAATATTACCGCGGCTAACACCACAAGCGATGATTCAGGGATGGATAATAGCGAGACCGACAATGTGGACTGGGAAAATTGGGCCCAGAGCATGGAAGACGAAGGCGTTTCGTACGATTGTTCGGAAAAAAGCTTTTCCAACGATTTATTCAGCCCGCCGGGAGACGTCAACTTCGTGGATCTAACCGCCTTAAGCAATCAGGCGCAGCAGCTGGGGCAGGGGATGGAAGAAAATCTACCGGCCAGCGGCACGCCCAGCCAGGATGATATCCTAAAGCAGCTGGAAAACCTGAAAGCGAATATGCCGACAGGCGGAGACGGACCGCCCACCGAATAAAATTCGAAAAATCAGAATTTAAATCATGATTAAAATACTGATTTTATGGTTATTCAGGTATTAGCGCTTGACAAATGCTAATTATCCAGTATAATTATAATTGTATTTACAATTCAATTAATGCCGATGGGAAAGGAGATTGGCGCCCTTTCACTGCCAAACCAGGCAGCATTGGCGAAGAATAAAGTGGTCAGTCGTATCGTGGAGGCGGGGAATTCCGCCTATGCCAAGGTTTCGGCGGACAAACTAGATGGAACCGCGGGGTAGTAAAAACCTCGTTCTAGTAAGTTAATAATCTTAATTTATTAGAATGAGGTTTTTTATTATTAATCTAAACGAACTTATTCGGATAAAAGATCGATTTTTTTGGCACGGAAGATAATTCGTGGCTATTCGTTAAATATTCGCGTAAATTCGTGTTTAAATCTATGAGCAGAAAAGATGATAATGCTCCGGTGGTCGAACGGGACCAGGAGCGCATGGATAAAATCGTATCTCTGTGTAAGCGCCGGGGGATCGTATTCGCCGGTTCGGACATCTACGGTGGGCTGGCCAATTCTTACGACTTCGGCCATTACGGAGTTGAGCTGATCAATAATGTCCGCAACCACTGGTGGAAGTTTTTCGTGCATTCGCGGCCGGACATGGTCGGACTCGAGTCGACCGTGATCATGAACCCGAAGGTCTGGGAAGCGTCCGGACATGTGGCCGGTTTTACCGATCCGCTGGTAGAAGACAAGGTTACCCATGTCCGCTACCGAGTCGATCATCTCTTAGAAGAAAACGGGCATGACCCGATGGGAATGACCCTGGAAGCGATGTGGGAGCTGATCCAGAAAGAAGGGATCAAGAGCCCGGACGGGAACGAATTGACCCAGCCGAAGAAATTCAATTTGATGTTCAAGACCCACCTGGGTCCGGTCGAAGAGGAAGGATCGGCCGCTTACCTTAGGCCGGAAACGGCCCAGGGAATGTTCGTCGATTTCCAGGAAATCATGCAGACGACCCGGCGGAAACTGCCGTTCGGGATCGCCCAGTCCGGCAAGGTGTTCCGGAACGAAATCACGCCTGGGAATTTTATTTTCCGTCTGCGCGAATTCAACCTGATGGAATTCGAATACTTTTTCGATCCGGAAGCGGAAAAATGGGAAGAAATTTTCGATATGTGGGTCAAACAAATGGAAAAATATTGGGGCGAACTCGGACTTAAGCGCGATGATATATATTTCCATGAAATACCGGATGGGGAACGGGCCCATTATTCCAAGCGCACCATCGATTTCGAGTATAAATTTCCCTTTGGCCTGAAAGAATTGCATGCCAACGCCTACCGCACCGACTACGACCTGAAAAGCCATATGGAAAAAAGCGGCAAGGATTTGCGGGTTACCCGTCCGGACGGTACTAAATTCATCCCGCACGTGATGGAGCCGACCTTCGGCATCGACCGCACCGTGTTCGCGGCGATTTGCGCGGCTTATACCGAAGAAGAGGCCCCGACCGCTGACGGTAAGACCGAAATCCGGACCGTACTGAAACTTCCGAAAAACCTGGCCCCGATCAAGGTAGCGATATTGCCGTTATCGAAAAAAGAGGAGCTGTCGCAGGCGGCCCACGGGGTTTGGGAAAAAGTCCGGGCTAACTGGATCACCGAATATGACGAGACCCAGTCGATCGGCCGCCGCTACCGCAGACAGGACGAGATCGGAACCCCCTACTGTATTACCGTCGATTTCGAATCGCTCGAAGATCAGGCAGTGACGGTACGCGACCGCGACACCATGAAGCAGGAGCGGATTATGATCGATGGTTTAGTTGATTATTTGAAAGACAAACTGGGTTAATCCATTTTTACGATAAAATAAAATTTATGAGGTCGAACTTTCACGATAGAGGTTCGACCTCTTTTTAAAACCGCTAAAATATGATAAAATATAACTATGCTGATAAAAAATATAAAAGATATCGCGATTACGCCGTTGCGTAAGCGGGTTTTAGAGATCATTGAAGTCGGGATTGAGAGCGTATTACCGTCCGAGCTGATTCCACCGGTAGTGAAATATGACGGTAAAATGAATACCGTTACTTTAGCAGGCAATAATTACCACTTGATCAAGGGCCGGATTTTCGTTATTGGCGGGGGCAAAGCTTCGGGTTTAATGGCGGTCGAGATCGAAAAAATCATCGGCGCTGATAATATCGCGGCCGGCATCGTCAATACCGTTAAAGGCAAATACCGGGCCGAAGGAATCGAAATAAACGAAGCCGAACATCCCCTGCCGGACAGGAAGGGGATTAAAGGGACAGAGCGGATGCTGGCGCTTAAAGATAAATACGAAATCGGCGGGCGCGACCTGGTAATTTGCCTCTTGTCGGGCGGCGGTTCGGCCATGCTCTCGGCTCCGGCGGACGGGATCAGTTTGAATGACATGCGGCAAGCTAACGAATTACTGGTTAAGTCCGGCGCATCAATAAAGGAAATCAATACGGTCAGAAAACATATATCGCTGATTAAAGGCGGACAGCTGGCCGGCCACTTCGCCCCCGCAAAAGTAGTCTCGTTAATCATTTCCGATGTGGTCGGAAACGATCTAAGCGCAATCGCTTCCGGCCCGACCGTTCCCGACCCGACCACATTCAATGACGCCCAACTGGTTCTCGAAAAATACCGGTTGATTGCCGCTTTGCCCGCTTCAATTAAGGAGTATATTGAGCAAGGTTGCGACAATAAGGCCAAGGAAACGCCGAAACAGCTTGCTAACGCCGATAATTTTATCATCGGCAAGAACGCCCTGGCCCTGGAGGCGATGGCGCATACGGCCAAGCAGGCGGGATTTAAACCTTTGATCGTAACGCACGAGCTGGCTGGTGAAACCGAAACCGCCGCCAAAGAGATCGCGGCCGAAATTAAAACCGGCCGATACCGGGATTATGACGCGCTTATCTTCGGCGGCGAGACTGCGCCCCAGGTGCCGGCCAAAGCCGGTAAGGGCGGCCGCAACCAGCATTTTATTGCGTTGATTATGGAAGCGATGCGCGACTATCCGGGCGAGTGGCTGGCGGCGAGCGTCAGTACGGATGGGCAGGATTATAATACCGGTGTAGCCGGAGCGATCGCGGATAATTCTTCTCATGGAATATCTCTTGAGAAGGGCCTGGACGCGAGAAAATACCTAGGTGAATTCGATACCTACAGTTTATTTGAGGAAATCGGCAGATCTCAAATCATTACCGGTGATACCGGAACTAATGTAGCGGACGTGGCAGTGATCGTGAAAAAATAATTTTAGGCGGTATTCCGGAATACCGCCTTTAATAAATGTGAATGATGCTCTGAGTAATTGCCGGTGAGTAGATGAATTTACACCCATACATTTATTGTAAGTTTAATCGCAACATGGCATACTTTGAAAAGAGCAATAAATACGGGATTACCACGGCCTTCGGCCTCTTAATGGCAGAGTATTAAATATTTTTTAGAAAATACGTAAGTCATAAGTATATTAAAATTATCTGCTGTACCAATTAAGTAATTTCGTTTTTTTCAATAAAAAAACCGCCTGTTTAAATCGGCAGTGCAAATAAAAAAGATTGAGAATGGGTGTTTATTGTGGGTTGGCGTTTACTTTGAGAAGTTATCCGCCGAAATAAACTTGTGATTGAAGTTTATATTTTTTTCGTTTACTTTGAGAAGTTATCCGAAAAAATAAACGTTTTGTTTGGGGAAATATTTGAGAAAGGTGATGGATATGGCTCTGAATCCGTATGGGTCCAAAACTATATCCATCAGCTTATACTCATTTCCCTTTTTAAACTTCAATCTATTCTCAATCTTAATTTGATTATACCATTTTTATTGAATGTGTCAAGTAGGCTAATATCAGTGATAATAATAAGGAATTTATTGGAATATATATAGTTATGCACATAGATAATAGAATGCTGTTTTATTTATTATTCTTGTCTAAACAGTTTATATCGTAATATTATCTACAAATAGTTCAGAGATTTCCATACTATTTAATTCAATTTTTAGTATTATGCCAAGGAGGGCGTATAAAGCATTATTAATTTTTTTAATTACGGCCGCGGTCCTGGCGATCCCGGCTTTTTGGTACTCTTATCCGTTACTAGAAAATTTTTTAAATTCTGGCCATGCGGCGAACGAGCTCGAAGTAGATTATCTGGACGTCGGGCAGGGGGATGCTATTCTGATTAAAACCCCTTTCAACCAGAATATTTTAATCGACGGCGGGCCGGATAATACGGTGGTAACACGGCTGGGCGAGGAGCTTCCCTGGTGGAGCCGGCGGATAGATATGATAATCCTAACCCATCCGCATGATGACCATGTGACCGGGCTGATCGATGTAATCAAGCGCTATGATGTTGCGCGCGTGGTCTATACCGGTGTAACCCATACCAGCCCGAATTTTATCGCCTGGCTGGAAACTATCCGCGAGCGGGATATACCGATGACCCTGATCGACCGGCCGCAAACCGTACATTTCGGTCCGGACTGCGATCTCGAATTCCTTTATCCGCGGGAAAATCTTTCAGGCAAGACCATGGATAATTTGAATAATTCCTCGATTGTGGTTAAGCTGGTTTACGGCCGAACCGGCTTTTTGTTTACGGGGGATGCGGAGGTTGAGGTGGAGCAGGCGCTCATAGAGACGCAAGATTTTGCGCCTCTACGGGCGGGTGTGCTAA
>CAZYKS010000033.1:0-7670 GCA_964648375.1 uncultured Gammaproteobacteria bacterium
GCCCCAGGTCCGGATTTTCGACGGCCAGGGCCGGGTGATCGGACAGTTTTTCGCCTACGATAAGAATTTCCGCGGCGGCGTTAATGTCGCCAGCGGGAATATCGACGACGGTTCCCGCAACCGGTCGGAAGCGATCGTAGCCGCTCCCGGTAAAGGCCAGGAACCGCGCGTTAAGATCTTCGACAGCCATGGCGCATTAATCAAGGATTTTCTCGCGTATGCGGATAAATTCACCGGCGGGGTGAATATCGGCTCCGGCGATATCGATAATGACGGTTTTGACGAGATCGTTACCGGCGCCGGTCCGGGCGGGACTCCGCATGTCCGCGTTTATACCGGCCGGGGAGCCCTGATCGGATCTTATTTCGCTTACAGACAGGATTTCAGCGGAGGCGTATCTGTCGGCACGATAAAGGTAAATAAATAGAATTCCGTTGGTCGGGCCGAGTGCCAAGAATGAACAATATATTAGCTGGAAGATGTTAAAAATGGTTACTAAAGTTTGCAATAGGCTAGCAAGGGAATTTATTACAACCAACTCAAAGCCGACATTTCGCAACTTGTTTTAACCTCTGGCAGTCGCTGACTACCGTATCAATCAACAAATAGTTTTAAAATATGGAATATTTCATTTACGTAATTAATAACGGTTTATAACAATAATCTTATGCCTAAAAATCTTATTTTCGAAAAGAAGAACGTTATCGTGGCCGGAGGCGCGGGATTTATCGGGTCGCACTTATGCGAACGGCTGCTGGAAACGAGCAAGGTCATCTGCATCGATAATTTCATTACCGGCGACGAAAAAAATATCGATCATTTGCTGTCGGAAGCGAATTTTAAATTCATCAAGCATGATATCAACGAACCGTTAGAACTCGAAAAATTACCGGAGCTGCAGCCCTTTAAAGTCCAGTTCCAGGGAATCCAGGAGGTCTATAACCTGGCCTGCCCGATGTCGCCCAAGAATTTCGAGGACAATCGGATCGCTAACCTGTTGGTCAATTCCTACGGGGTAAAAAACCTCCTCGATATCGCCCTGAAATACGATTCGAAACTGCTGCAATTTTCATCGTCAGTCGTTTACGGCCCGAAGAGAAGCGAAAAAACCGGGATTATGGAAGAGGACAACGGCCAGGTGGATTTTTTATCCCAGCGCAGCTCTTATGACGAAGGCAAGCGCTTCGCCGAAACCATGATCGCGAATTACCGCACTGTCAATAAGCTTAATGCCAAGATCCTGCGCCTATTCCGCGTTTACGGTCCGCGCATGAAGCTGAACGACGGCCAGATGATCCCGGATTTTATCCATAACGCCCTGGATAACCGCGATCTTACCATCTACGGGGATGAAGCGTTTTCCTCATCTTTTTGCTACATCAGCGACGTTATCGATGCGGCCGTTAAGATGATGGAATCGGATTTAGCCGGACCTTTGAACATCGGCTCGGATGTTGAAGTGAATATCACCAACCTGGCCGAAAAGATCATCGCCGCCATTGGATCGAAATCGAAGATCATTTATGCCAAGGAACTGCTGTTCATGTCGCCTTTATGCCTGCCCAATACTTCCAAGGCGCGCAACGAACTGGGGTGGATGCCGATCACCAGCCTCGATAAGGGGCTCGAGAAAACCATCGATGACCTGAGGGCGAGCAAGGGGTTGCTCGGGGTGAGGGAGGCGGTTAGGTAATCGCGTGATTGCGGGATTGTAGAATGGGCCGGGTGTTAATTATAAAGTGGCGATGATAAGCTAACCTAGCGTGATATGGAGACCATCGATAAAAAAATTTATTGTATTATTCCCGCTTATAACGAGGAAAAAAAGATCGCGGCGGTAATTGAAGGGGTGAAACAATACGTGGATGAGGTAGTGGTAGTTGACGACGGTTCATCAGATGATACCTATGATCGGGCAAAACGTACGGGTGCGACTGTATTGAAACATATCGTTAACCGCGGCCAGGGGGCGGCTCTCGCTACCGGAAACAGTTTCGCCCTTGAGTCAGGAGCGGCGTTTATCGTGCATTTCGATGCTGATGGCCAGTTTCGGGCCCGGGATATCGTCCGGATCGTAGAGCCTTTAACCGAGCGCCGGGCGCAGGTAGTTTTCGGTTCCCGTTTTTTATCGGGCAATCCCGATATTCCCGGAATAAAGAAAAATTTGCTTTTACCTCTCGCGCACGCGGTCAATAAAATTATGGCGGGAGCGACACTCACTGATCCGCAAAGCGGTTTCCGCGCTATGACCGCTGAAGCCGCCCGCCTGATTACCATCGAAAACGACGGGGCCGCCCATTGCAGCGAAATAATCCATAAAGTGATCCGCGGGGGTTATACTTATACGGAAGTGCCGATAACCGTAGTTTATAACGAATTCGGGCAGTCGGTATTCGGCGGAAAGGGCCGGGGCATGGGCGGATTAAGGATCCTTAAAGATTTGATCATAGCCAAGTTTTTAAACTGAATAAACGCATTAAATTAATTGGTTAATTATAAATTAAGAGCTGGGAATAATATTTTAATGTCATTCTGAGCGGAGCGAAGAATCCCGAAAATCAATGCGACTAGCTGCGGGATTCTTCGGCCTACGGCCTCAGAATGACAAATAGGATATAGTTTTTCTCGAATCCCAAATATTACTTCTACCCCCTCTAAATATTATGCTGCAACAAATCATAGCCTTAATAATTATTTTCTGGTTTTTGGGCCGTTTATTCTGGCAGAAGCGGAACAATAAGATCAGGGCGAATGAATTCCGTTTCTGGCTGGTTTTCTGGTTTATTTCCGCCCTGGCGGTCCTGTTCCTGAAACAGATCGATAATCTGGTCGCGCGCCTGGGCTTTAGCGGTTCCGGCATTGAAGTATTGTTATATCTGGCGATTGCCCTCCTGTTTTATCTGGTATTCCGCATGAATATCAAGCAGGAAAGGATCGAACGGGATCTCACGAAAATCGTACGCCACCTAAGCATTAAAAAAGACTAATCTATGGCAGAAAAAAATACCGCTTCCGGCTCATGGGCGAAAACAAACCTGATCCTGGTAATTGCCGCTTTCGTGATTTTTATCGTTTTAGGCAGCCAGCTGTTGACGTTTTCTAAATTTATCTCGACTTTTACCCCGTTCGCGGTATTTATAGCGCTGCTCCTGGTGGTAGTTAAATTACGGAGCGCTAATTACCATAAACTTAAAGACGAAGGGGATTTAGACGAGATTTTAGTCTATCTTACGGGCAGGGATATCCGGCGGGATTTTTATATCGATTGCCTGGCCGGCCTGGCCGTGATCATGGTACCGGTAATAAACCGCAATCTAGCGCTTGAAGACGTAATCCAGGCGGTAGGGGTAATGGTTATTTTTTATTTATGGCACCGCTGGCTGTTCCGGAAAAAACCGGGACCGGTCAATGCCGTCAGCCTCGACCAGCTTGACCGGATAATGGACGAGGTGGCAGTATATACCATGCCGGTTATCCTGCTTATATTCGCGTTCGCGGTTTCCAGGGTCGATTTGATCGATTTTATCCAGGCGGCGGCGGTCCTGCTTGTCTTATTTTTTTGGCATAAGTTATTGTTTAAAACGAGATAGACAGTATGATTTCAATATGCGGATATAAGCGGCTGTCTGCGCTAAAGCAAAGGATATTAAATAGGTCGCGAATAATTAATAAATTACCGCTTAACTTATGAAAATCGCGCAGGTAGTGTGCACATTCCCCCCATATCGGGGAGGGATCGGTAATTGCGCCTATCATTTCGCCCGTCTGGCCGCCTCCCGCGGCCATGAAGTAACGGTATTCACCCCCGCCTACGGGCGCGACCGGGGGCTGGCGGAAACGAGGGAAAAATTCGAAGTCTGCCGCCTATACCCGTTGCTCAGTCATGGCAACGGGGCTTTTTTACCGCAGCTGGCTTACCGGCTGCGGGGTTTTGACCTGGTGCATTTGCATTATCCCTTTTTCGGCGGGACGGAAGCGTTGTGGCTCGCGAAACTGTTCGGAGACAAATCAAAACTGGTCATCCATTACCATATGGACGTGTTAGGATTGCCCTGGTACGCGGAATTTTTACGCCTGCCGGAACGGCTTGTCCGCGCTCCGCTATTCGGCCGTGCCGACAGGATCACCTGCGCCAGTATCGATTATATCGGGACCAGCCAGGCCGCCGGTTTATACCGAAAATACCCGGAAAAATTCGCGGAAATCCCTTTTGGCGTCGATCTGGACCGGTTTCGTCCGGAAAAAGCCCCGGACAGGGGAAACGGCTCCATCCCGGATATCGCCAATATCTTATTCGTCGGCGGGCTCGACCAGGCCCATTTTTTCAAAGGCGTGGGCGTGCTCCTCGAAGCTATGGCAAAAATCAAACACTCCGAAGCGTTTCCATGGCGGCTCGTTATCGTCGGCGAGGGGGCGCTGAAAGCGCGCTACCGGGAGCAGGCGGCACGACTGGGGATTAACGAGCAGACAGCTTTCGCGGGCAAGGTACCGGGAGAAGAGCTGGCCCGCCATTACCGGCAGGCGGATGTGCTGGTTTTGCCGTCAGTCAACCGTAACGAAGCTTTCGGTTTAGTTCTACTTGAAGCGATGGCCTCCGGAACCGCAGTGGTCGCATCCCGGCTGCCAGGGGTTAGGACCGTTTTTACGGACGGGAAACAAGGTTTTTATACAGAACCCGGAAACCCGGATGACCTGGCCGCCAGGCTTATCCGGCTGCTGAAAAACGACGAGGAACGGCTGGCTATGGCTGCCGCTGGTCGGAAACTAGCCGAAGAAAAATACGGCTGGGAGCGGGTAGGGGAGAGGCTGGAAGAACTATATATAAGCGTTGTTGTAAAAACGGGAAATAGAGGAAAACCAAAAATTTAAAACCAAAAACCAAAAATAAATAGTATAAAATTAATAAATTTGCGATAACAAAACGCATGAAGATTTGTTTGATAAATAATTTATATAAACCATTCGCCCGCGGCGGGGCTGAGCAGGTGGTTGAAACGGTTGCTGTGGCGATGGCGGCAGCCGGCCATGAAGTATGTATAATCACGACTCGGCCTTATTCCGGCCGGAAACCGGAGCCTGTTGGGAATAAGCATAAAGGCGGCCAGCCGGAAGTAATCCGGTTTAACAGTTTATACCACCATCTAGGCCGGTTTCCCGGGGTTTTCCGGCTGGTATGGCATATTGCCGATTTATTCAGCTTCCGGCGGTATTTCCGGATAAAAGCGGCCCTGAAACGGCTCCAGCCGGACGCGGTAATCACGCATAACCTGATGGGCGTCGGAATGCTTGCCCCCCGGGCGGTTAAAGCGCTTAAAATAAGGCATATCCATACCCTACATGATATCCAGCTTTTACATCCTTCCGGGTTAATGCTGTACGGGCAGGAAGGGGCGGTCGAAACTTTTCCGGCAAAACTCTATCAAGGCTGCGGCCGGTGGCTGTTTAAAACCGTTGACAGCGTGATTTCGCCGTCGCGATGGCTCCTGGATGAGCACAGGAAACGCGGGTTCTTCCCGGAATCGGAAAATACACTCTTGCCTAACCCGGTTGCCGTACCGGATCTGCGTAGTCCTTTCCGGAGGGGAGCGGATATATTCAAATTCCTGTTCGTCGGCCAAATTGAAGCGCATAAGGGCGTATTTTTTTTGATCGAAGCGTTTCTGGAATGGCTGGCCGGTGCCGGTAACGATAAAAGCGAACTGGTTATCGTCGGCCAAGGCAGCGGCCTGGACCGGGCGATAGAGGCGGGAGCGGGGGATAAGCGCATCGTTTTCTCGGGAAAACTCCCCTTGGAAAAAGTATTGGAGGTAATGCAGGCTTCCGATTGCCTGGTAGTGCCTTCGCTCTGCTACGAAAACAGTCCGGCGGTAATCTATGAGGCGCGAGTCTGCGGCTTGCCCGTTATTGCGTCGCGGCTGGGCGGAATCCCAGAACTGGTTAGCGGGGATGACAGGTTATTCGTTCCCGGAAATAAAAAAAGCCTCATTTCGAAATTGGAATGGGCCCGGAATAACCCGGCTGGTTCAAGCCGGAGTGGAAAGGATAGCGGCTCTTTCCCGGCTGGTGCGGGCGCCCGCTATAGCGAACGCCTGGAGAAGATCATCAAAAAATCGATTTAATGTCCGTTTTATTACCAGGCGTGCTCTTATTTTCGATATTATCGATAATCGCCTGGAATTTCACGGTATTTATCCCCGCAGCCGCATGGGTAGACTGGAACTGGCGGGATATCTCATCATAATGATAGATGGTAAGGTAAACATATTGGTACATGAAATAACTGCAATAACCGAGGGCGGATACCGCGAGCAGCACTAACAGCACCAGGTAGTAACGGTGCATTTGGCGCTTGGAGATTTTTAGTTTGATCGAAGGCATAAAGGTTTAATTTTGCCAAAAAGTATCGGCAGAAATGTACATATCCACGGCCGCTGACGCACTAGTTCCGCCCGGATTCAGGGTGGATTGGTTAGGGGCTGCCGGTGTCCGGGGGTTTATACTTTTTGCCTGAATATTAATCGAATTGATATTAATGTAATATACGAGATTTTCCAGCCCTACGACATAATTGAAGGTATCGGTATCACTGCCGCTCAGGGTCAGGGACAGCGGCACTTTAGTATACGTATTCGCGCCGTCCTTGACCGGATCGCCCAGCTTGATCGTTTGGGTAACGTGGTTCTCCTGGGCGATACCTTCCAGGGTGGTAATGAACTCGAGCTCGCGGTTGCGGTTGATAAAAACGTTATCCAGCAGTTCCAGTTTCGGGCTGATTTCCTCCAGGGTTTGCGCCAGCTTGCTGTAGGTCTGGCTTTGGGTGTTGCTTTTATCGAGTTCGATTTTTTTAGCGATAATGTTATTGCGGATGGTTTTTATGTTCGCCGCCGCCGGCATAATCGCAAAAAAAACCAGCGCGGCAATAATAACCAGCCTCAAGGCGATATTGGCCATGGTTTTTTGCCGGTTATTCAATTTTTGCAGTTTATTGCCGGTCATTTATGATCAATTTAGCGGTAATCGCGAAGGTGATATTATCTTTTTGCAAAATATTCGAAATTGGCAGGTTGATTTCATCGAACATATCGGAATCATCCAGCTCGGTTTTTAAGGCCAAAAGGTCATCGCGGGTATGGGCCAATCCCTGCAATTCGATCGCTTGATTGGCCCGGTCGATTTTGGCTGACGATACGGTGATACCGGGGGGGATAGCCGAAGCCAGCTCGTCGAGCACCAGCGACAGCGGATAATAGCTATTTTGGATAGATTCCACCATATTCAATTGGGAATTCACGGCCGCGACTTTGTCCGTATAGCTTTCACTGTTATCGACGCTGAGGCCGGTTTGCCTGACCGTATCCGCATAATCGTTATGCAGTATCAACCAGCCCAGCAGCAGATACAGGGAAATTAATACCGCGAGTACGATCAGAAAATTACAGGCGCTTTTGATCAATTTGAAGATCCGCCTGTTTTTTATTTCTTTTTTTAAAGCCGGTTCGACTAAATTTAAAGTTAGCATGTAATTTAGGGTAATGTGATTTTCGGGCGGCCGCGTGGGTCTATGAATATTCCTGGTAGATCCCCCTTAGGGCCAGGCCGATGGCGACCGTATAAGCGTTGATGTTAGCCTGGGTCATGGCCGGCGGCTGGTTGTTTTTCTTCTTGCCGAT
>CAZYKS010000034.1:0-7611 GCA_964648375.1 uncultured Gammaproteobacteria bacterium
GACCAGGGCCCAGTTTATCCAGATCAGCGCGGTAACGAGCGGGATGAAGGAACTGAGGGCGATCATCAGCGAGGCCCGGGCTAACCGGATCGAGGACAAGCGCACCATCCTCTTTATCGATGAGATCCACCGCTGGAACAAGTCCCAGCAGGACGCGCTTCTGCCGCATGTCGAGAAGGGGACGATCACGCTGATCGGCGCTACCACGGAAAACCCCAGTTTCGAAGTCAGGGGCGCGCTCCTGTCGCGCTGCCGCGTGTTCGTGCTTAAGCGCCTGACCGCCGAGCAGATCGCGGTTATCATAAACAAAGCGCTCAAGGACATACCGCGCGGGTTAGGGGATAAGCAGATAGACATCGACGATGAGGTCGTGGCCCTCCTGGCGCAGATGTCGAATGGGGACGCGCGCACCGCCCTAAACGTCATCGAATACGCCGCTTCGCTCAGTAATAAAATTACGGCCGAAATAGTGAAGGAGGCGTTCCAGAAGTCGCACCTGATGTACGATAAAGACGGAGAAGAGCATTATAATATCATCTCGGCCCTGCATAAGTCGCTCCGGGGGTCGGACCCTAACGCCGCCCTGTATTGGCTCGCGCGCATGCTCGAGGCCGGGGAAGATCCACTTTACGTCGCCCGGCGCCTGGTCCGGTTCGCGTCCGAGGATATCGGCCTGGCCAATTCCCGGGCGCTCGAACAGGCGGTGGCCGCTTACCAGGCCTGCCATTTTATCGGTATGCCGGAATGCAACGTGATCCTGGCCCAGGTAGTCGTGTATATGGCGAAATGCAAAAAGTCGAACGAACTGTATACGGCCTATTCGCAGGCAGCGCGCGACGTGCGGGACAACGGCAACCTGCCGGTGCCCCTGCATATCCGCAACGCCCCGACCAAGCTGATGCAGGATCTGGACTACGGCAAGGGCTATAAGTACAGTCCGAGCTATGACTATAAGGAAGAGCAGGAGTATTTTCCGGAAGAATTAAAAGGCAGGAAATATATTAAATAAAGAAGGGGTAGAAGGCGCGAGAAGGCACGATAAGGGGAGAGAGGGGGGGGTAGTTACTTTTTTACCCGTTTCGCCTAATTAGCCGTCGATACCCTTTATATATTATGACCTACAATAAAAAAGCCCTGGCGCTGCATCTTAAGCATCGGGGGAAAATCGAAATTAAATCCAAGGTAAAGGCGAATACCGCCGCTGATTTGGCTACCATTTATACTCCGGGTGTGGGGGCGGTTTCAACGGCGATCAGGCGCAAGCAAAGCCGGGTGTGGGAGATGACCAACCGCGGCAGCCAGGTAGCGATCGTTTCGGACGGAACCGCCATTCTCGGCCTCGGTAATATCGGGCCGCGCGCCGGGTTGCCGGTGATGGAAGGCAAATCCGTCATTTTTAAGGAGTTCGCCGGGATTGACGCTATTCCGCTTTGTATCGATACCTGCGACGTCGACGAGATCGTTAATTTCTGCAAATGGATCAAGCCCAGTTTCGCGGGGATCAACCTCGAAGACATATCCGCGCCGCGCTGTTTCGAAATTACGGAACGATTGCAGAGGGAATTGTCGATCCCGGTATTCCATGATGACCAGGACGGGACCGCGATCGTGGTTATGGCCGCCATGATAAACGCCTGCCGGGTAACCGGGAAAGTCCTGAATGAACTCGGCATTGTCATTAACGGCGCCGGCGCCGCCGGTATCGCCACCGCCCGCCTGCTCCTGGCGCATGGGGCTAAAAATATCATCCTGGTCGACAGCATCGGCACGCTTTACCGGGGGAGAAAATATATGAACGAATATAAAAAAGATATGGCCGCGAAGACCAATCCGGATAAAATCGTAGGCCGTCTGGAGATGGCGCTTCCCGGGATGGATGTATTCATCGGCTTATCCAAAGGCAATATTATGACCAAATATATGGTCCGCTCCATGAATCCGGATCCGTTCATATTCGCCCTGGCCAACCCGGTGCCGGAAATCCTGCCCGAAAAAGCCCGCTCCGCCGGAGCGCGGATCATCGGCACCGGACGGAGCGATTATCCCAACCAGATAAATAATGCGCTGGTATTCCCCGGAATATTCCGCGGGCTCCTGGATGGCCATAACCGTAAGGTATCTACCAGGATGAAGATCAGTGCGGCGATCGCGATCGCATATTCGGTCAAACCGACTATTAACAATATTTTACCTAAGATTACTGATAAAAAAGTAGTAAAAGCGGTAGCGAAAGCGATTATCGGCAGGAAATGATTGACAATTAGTGGAAATTAAGTATAATTTATTAGAAGGCAGAGAAGGCAGAGAAGGCAGAGAAGGCAGAGAAGGGGGGAGTCTTATGGTTGAGTTAAATTATAAATTAATATAAATATAAAATTATGAGTAAGATCGCAGTTATTAAAACCGGCGGCAAACAGTATAAGGTCAAACCGGGCCAGAATCTTAAAATCGAGAAGCTGGATAAAAAAGCAGGCGCTAAAGTTACTTTCGATACTTTATTGATCGCTGACACCGACGGTAAAGAGCTGAATCTGGGCAAGCCCGGCCTGGGCAAAAAAGTGGAAGGGAAAATAATCGAACAGGGGAGGGATAAGAAGGTGAAAGTGGTTAAATACAAGAATAAGACCCGGTACCTGAGAAACCAGGGCCATCGGCAGGATTATACGAAGGTGGAAATAACCAATATAAACGCGAACTAGAACGAATATAAAACGAATTTAACGAATGATAAAATGAAGGCACCTCGGTTATCCGGGGCGCTTTTATTATTTGTCGGAAAATAAAAAAGAAGGCGTGCTAGGGCAAGACGCGCCTTCTTCTTCCAGTTTCGGGAATATATAAAGTTTTCCGGAAGATAATGTGGATTTAAACTGATTATTATTCTCAGAGTCTATTCCTATATTTTAAAGCATTGGAGAGGGTAATCTCATCGGCGTATTCGAGGTCAGAACCCATCGGCAGGCCTTTAGCCAGACGGGATAGCGCCAGTTTCGGAAAGCTTTGCTTAAGCAGTTTAACCAGATAGAGTGAAGTGGTTTCACCTTCGATCGTAGGATTTAAGGCCAGGATGATCTCTTTCGGGTTATTTTTCCTGATTAGAGATAATAGTTCTTTGATTTTAAGCTGTTCCGGCTTGATGCCGGCTATCGCATCCAGCACTCCGCCCAGTACCAGATAGCGGCCTTTAAATTCGTTCGTGCTTTCGATCGTGAGCTTATCGCGGGTGCTGGCGGTGACGCAGAGCTGGGAAGAGTCGCGTTTAGGGTCGGCGCAGATGTAACAGGGGTCGGTATCGGAAACCGCCTGGCAGGTTTTACAGATTACGGTTTTTTCCTTAAGTTCGGCCAGGGCCAGCGCCAGCTCCTGCAGCCTTTCGTTCGGCTGGTTCAAAAGATAAAAGACATAACGCTCGGCGGTTTTAGGGCCGACGGAAGGGAATGCAACGAATAAATCGATCAGTCGTTGGATGGGGCGGGGATATTTCATAAATAATCAAAAATTTAAAAACATGGTAAAAATTATCCCTGATTCGTGAATTGGCCCAACCCACCCATCTCCTGGATCTTGCCGGCCATCAGGCGCTGGGTTTTTTTTATGGCGCCATTGATCAGTTCGACCAGGATGCCCTCGAGGCTGTCTTTAGCGATTTCCTCATTGATTGTCAGACTGACGATTTCCATATTGCCGTTCATAACGACTTTCACCCCTCCCTGTTCGGCCGTAATCGTTTCTGACGCCAGGGAATTTTGCATAGTCTTGGCCTGCGACCGCAGGTCTTTGAAATTTTTCAGTTTATTGAACATTGGCTTAGTGATTAGTTACTTAGTTAATTAGTTAATCAGGTAACCTTCTGCAAAAAAAATTGATTTTGATATTCTCGCAATATCTCTTTTTAATCATAAAATCTCTATATAATTTAAGAAAATATGAAAGTCCATAATTATAAATACGTTTTTCCTGATTAACCAATTAACTAATCACTAATTAACTAACAGGCGGTTCTTCCAGGCCGGTTTTTTCGATGTTTTTGAAGCTGACCATGTCTTCATCGAAATAGAGCTTGACCGTGCCGATGGGGCCGTTCCTGTGCTTGGCGATATGGATCTCGGCGGTCGTGCGGTCTTCCTCCGACAATTCTTCACGGTTATAGCCGCGGTCAGCCGCCTTGCGGTAGATAAACATAACCACATCGGCGTCCTGTTCGATCGAACCCGATTCGCGCAGGTGGGCCAGGCGCGGAATCGCCGGGTGCATTTTTTCCACTTCGCGGGAAAGCTGCGACAGCGCCAGGACCGGGATATCGAGTTCGCGCGCGATCCCTTTCAGGCCGCGGCTGATCTCGGAAATTTCCTGGACGCGGTTATCCTGGTACCGGCCGCGCCCCTCCATCAGCTGCAGATAGTCGACCACGATAAATCCGAGGCCTTTTTCGAGCTGCAGCCGCCGGGCTTTCGTACGGATATCCATTACGGTCGAAACGGCATAATCGTCGATATAGATCGCCGCTTCCGACAGCTGGCCCATCGCTTCACCGATCCGGGAAAAGTCGTTATCTTCTTCCCGGTCGGAGAGGTTACCGGTGCGCATGCGCCAGAGCGAGACGTTCGCCTGGGCGCATAATAAGCGGTCGACCAGCTGTTCCTTGCTCATTTCCAGGGAAAAGATACCGACCGGTACTTTAGACCTGATGGCCGCCTGGCGGGCGATATCGAGCGCCAAAGAGGTTTTACCGACGCTGGGGCGCGCGGCCAGGATGATCAGGTCGGATTTCTGCATCCCGGCCAGGAGTTTATCGAGGTCGGAAAAACCGGTAGTCAGACCGCGCAATTTACCGCTTTGCCGGTGCAGTTCGTCGATCCGCTCGAACGCGTCCGCCAACAGGCGGTCGATCGACAAAAACGCCTCTTTCTGGAATTTCTGCGATACCGAAAATAATTTCTGTTCCGCTTCGTCCAGGATTTTTTCGATATCATCCTCTTCCCGGGACGCGAGCTCGGCAATAGACGCGGCGGCCTGCTGCAGGCGCCTTAAAGTCGCTTTGCGGTGGATGATATTGGCATAGTGGACTACGTGGGAGGAGGTGGCGACCGCGTTGGAAAGATGGGCGAGGTAAGTGCGCCCGCCGACCACTTCCAGCTTCTCTTTTTCTTCCAGACGGTTGGTCAGGCTCAGGATATCGATCGGCTCCTGGCGTCCGTATAGGTCCATGATCGACTCGAAGATGATTTTATGGCTATCCTTGTAAAAATCATTATCAGCAACGATATCGGCGGTTTTTATGATTGCGTCCTTATCCAGGAGTAAACAGCCGAGAAACGACTGTTCCGCTTCGATATTCTGCGGGGGTAATTTTTCCTTGATATCTTTAGCCATAGTTAGGATGTAGAACCATCGATATTAATAAAGACAGTTATAAATAATCGATTATAAATTCTTTTGAATATATCTTTGTCACGGATTAACACGAATAGGAATCGGATAAACACGGATTTTTCTACCGACTGATAGTATTATCTTATAGAATATATCGATTTTCCGCAAGCTTCACTTTTTCCACTATTTATCCACTTTTGGATACAAAAAAATAACTAATTTTAGTTATTAATTGAGCCACCCGTCGGATTCGAACCGACGACCTACTGTTTACAAAACAGTTGCTCTAACCAGCTGAGCTAGGGTGGCGGTTTAAAATTCACGCCCGGCGGATTTATCTATTTTGCCGACATTTTAATTAGTGCTCCCGGCAGGACCCGAAGGAGCGGAAGCACCACGCTAAAGTCGATTCTTTAAAATACTGGATCCGCAAACATAAAACCAAGGGCTATCGACCGAATCTTATAATCGTGCGCCCAGCAGGATTCGAACCTGCGACCTTCTGCTTAAAAGGCAGTTGCTCTACCACTGAGCTATAGGCGCATATCGCAAAAAAAATACTGCTTTCAGCAGAAATAGTTTTGCTGTAAAAATCATAGCATAATAATTTAATTTTGACAATGGTATTTTTTTATCCTATACTTAATTAAGTTTTAATCGGTATGGCGAAATTAACCTATAAAATATACACTTTAGGCTGTAAGGTAAACCAATATGATTCCATAAAACTGGGTGAAAGAATGGAACTGGCAGGCATGGCTGAATCCGGGGGACAAGCCGATTTGGCCGTAATTAACACCTGCGCGGTAACTAAAACCGCTATCCGCAAATGCAAGCGGATGCTTAATAAAGCCAGGCAGGAGAGCCCGGGAGCCAAGCTGGTATTGATGGGCTGCTGGCCGAAGGCTTACCGGGAGGAAGCCGAAAATATGGGCGCGGATATCGTTTGGGGAGTGGGGGATCAGGATGAAATGGTCAGGCGCATCCCGGCGATTTTAGGGAATAAGAACGTGCGGACTAATGCGGAATGCGGATTGCTGAACGCGGAAACGGATATTAGGAAGTCGAGGTATTTCATTAAAATTCAGGACGGGTGCGAGCAGTTTTGCAGCTATTGTATTATTCCGCATACGCGGGGGAAAATGCGTTCCCGGCCGGAGAACGAGGTGATAGCGGAAATCGAGCAGGCGGTACGGTCAGGCTATAAGGAAATCGTTCTGTCAGGGATACATCTGGGACTGTATGGGAAAGAAGGACGAAATTCGAAGGACGAAGTTCGAAGCAGCCTTAACGAAATTCTTTTACGAATAATTGGAATCAACGGACTGGGGCGGGTGAGGCTGAGTTCGATTGAAGTTAATGAAGTCGGGGACGATTTGATCGCTTTAATCGCGCGATCGAACAAAATTTGTAAACACCTGCATATCCCTTTGCAGTCAGGCAGCGATAAAATACTGAAGCTTATGAAGCGGCCGTATACTAGCGGCTATTTTCTGGATAGAATCGAAAAGATCAGGCAAGCTGTCCCCGAAATCGCTTTGACTACGGACGTGATTGTCGGTTTTCCCGGGGAAGGGGATGAGGAATTTAAGGAAACGCTCGCAACGGCCGAGAAAGCCGGTTTCAGCAAAATCCATGTCTTTCCGTTTTCGGCGCATGAAAAAACCCTGGCCGCGAAAATGCCCGGGCAGGTCGATAAAAAAACCAAACAGGAAAGGGCCGGAATCTTGAGAAAAATCAGCAAAAAGTATGAAGCTGAATATAAAAAAAAGTTCACCGGCAAGGAGTTGGCGGTGGTAGTGGAAAATAAAACCGGTGACAGCTATAACGGAAAAAGCGAATATTATTTCGATATCAGCTTCAACAGCGATAGACAATTGCCGGTAGGGTCGATTGTCAGGGTCAATAATCAATTGAGTAAAAATCAATAATCAGTCTATAGTTAATTTCATTAGTATTGCAGGTAAACCCAGGTTACACCGGTGGGGCTGAAACAGGTTTCCCGATCGTGGTAGAGGACAAGCTATCCTTTACGATAACCATAAAAATGACGCTTAAGTGCAGCCCCCTCTCCTGGGCAGGAGAGGGCTGGGGTGAGGTTGATTGAATAGTATTAACAATATTATTATAAATTTCAGCATTATTCCCACCCTCGCCCTGTCCCTCTCCCGTGAGGGAGAGGGGACTGGATAAATAAATTAGGGTGGAAAATATTAATATCAGGTCTTGAGACCGGCT
>CAZYKS010000035.1:0-6334 GCA_964648375.1 uncultured Gammaproteobacteria bacterium
CTTCTACCTCCACTTCCTCCCTCTCTTCTTCATCTTTTTCTTTTTTCTTAATTTCTTTTTCTTTAACGTTTTTTCCGCTGTCAGGCCCTTTTTTTTCTTCTGGTATTTCTAAATCCTGTTTGCCTCTAGTTTCATTTTTATCGACTTCTTCCTTCGCGCCTATGCCCTCGTCCTTTTTATTCTCCGTAGCTTTCTTGTCCGCCGAAGCCTTGGCGTGGGTGGAAGCGAAGGAGGACGCACTTCGCACTTTCAACTCCCCTTCCCCCTGGATTAACACCAGGGTATTGCGCGCTCCCGGTACCGCGCCTTTTACCGCGATAATATTATTCTCCTGATCGATTTCGATAATCTCCAGGTTGGTTACCGTTACCTGATCGCCGCCCATTCTGCCGGGCATCCTGACTCCTTTGAATACATGGGCCGGGCCGGTGGCTCCGATCGAGCCCGGCATCCTGAGCTGGTCTTTCGTGCCGTGCGTGGCTTTAGCGCCCTTGAATCCATGGCGTCTGACGACCCCCTGGAAACCCTTGCCCTTCGATACGCTGGTGACCTTGATATGGTCGCCTGAATCGAAAGTACTGACATCTATTTTATCGCCCCGCTTCAAATCACCGGGAGTTACCCGAAATTCGCGCATTTGGCTGAAATTACCCAGCTCGCCGGTATGGCCCTGTTGCGGTTTTTTGATATTTTTTTTATTCCGGTTCCCATACCCAACCTGGACCGCTTCGTAGCCGTCTTTATCTTTCGTCTTTATTTGCACGACCGTACAGGGCCCGGCCTGGATTTTCGTTACCGGTATAACGTCTTCGCCCTGCCAAACCTGGGTCATATTCATTTTTTTTCCTACGATAAACTTCATAAGTTACGAATTACTAATTTCTTACGAATAGACAAATTGGGAACATGTCTAAAATATTCGTATATTCGTAAATCATTTATAATTCGTTATAAGCAAAAAAGCTGGTCACGCTCCCAAAAGAAACATGAGGCCAGCAAAAACAACAGGGTAATATGCTTTATTTGTTATTGCTGTTTAGCTATTGAAACACCTTACCGATATTAATTCTCATTTTAACACTTTCCTAAAATTGAATATGTTTAGGAGTTGTTAAATCAATCTTTAATACCTGTTATAAGTATTATTATTGATAAACATTATAATTATCACAAATAATTTTAATTCAGTATAAAGAACTTTTTATTTCTATTGATCTAAAGCTAATATTCGTAAATTTGTAATAAATTAGTAATTCGTAGATCACATTTTGATCTCGACATCGACCCCGGCCGGCAGGCTCAGGTTTCTTAGATCTTCGATCGTTTTCTGGGTCGGTTCGACAATATCGATCAGGCGCTTATGGATCCTCATTTCGTACTGGTCCCGTGCGGTTTTATGTACGAAAGTCGAACGGTTTACCGTATACTTTTTCTTTTCGGTCGGCAGCGGAATCGGTCCGAAAATCTGCGCGCCGCTGCGCTCCGCCGTATCGATTATGGTTTTCGTCGACTGATCGATGATCTTATGGTCGAAAGCCTTGATCTTAATCCGTATTTTCTGTTTGAATTCATCGTTATCCTCGGTTTTCACCGGCGGTTTAGCGATACGCTTGCTGTTGGGTTCAGACATGTATGGATTAGGTTGCAAAAGGTTGTAAAAGGCTGGAAGGGGTTGTTGACATTAAATATTACGCAACCCTTGGCAGCTTTTACTAGCTCTTACTAGCCCTTATTAACCGTAGTATTTATGATTTATAAATTGATTTGTCTTCGAATGCTTTGGTTTTATTCGCTCCTTTATGTTCGAATAAAAGCAGATTTAGCCCCTCCGCTTGCGAGCAGAGGGGCCGATATCTGATCTTATTTAATCACCTTAGTAACTACGCCCGCTCCCACAGTCCGGCCGCCTTCCCGAATCGCGAATTTCATCTTTTCTTCCATGGCAATCGGGGCGATCAGCTTGACCTTCAAGTTAACGGTATCGCCGGGCATCACCATTTCGGTCCCTTCCGGCAGTTCGATTTCGCCGGTAACATCGGTAGTGCGGATATAAAATTGCGGTTTGTAGCCTTTAAAGAATGGCTTATGCCGTCCGCCTTCCTCTTTCGAAAGTACGTATACTTCCGTTTCGAATTCGGTATGCGGGGTGATCGATCCCGGCTTGGCCAATACCTGGCCGCGTTCGACATCGTCTTTTTTCACTCCCCGAAGAAGAACTCCGGCATTATCGCCGGCGCGGCCTTCGTCCAACGATTTATTGAACATTTCGATGCCGGTAACCACGGTTTTCTGCGTGTCTTTCAGGCCGACAATTTCGATTTCTTCGTTGATTTTAATGATGCCGCGGTCGATTCTGCCGGTAACAACGGTGCCCCGGCCTTCGATCGAGAATACGTCTTCGATCGGCATCAGATACGGTTTTTCCACGTCGCGTACCGGTTCCGGGATAAAATCGTCAAGCGCTTTCATGAGATCCATGATCGGCTGAGCTTCATCGCCGCCCGGATTTTCCAGCGCCTTTAGCGCCGAACCGCGGATTATCGGAGTTTCATCACCGGGAAATTCGTATTTTTTCAGCAAATCCCTGATCTCTTCTTCCACCAGGTCGATCAATTCCTTGTCCTCGACCATATCGACTTTATTTAAAAATACCACGATATTTTTTACCCCCACCTGATTGGCCAGGAGGATATGTTCGCGAGTCTGAGGCATCGGCCCGTCAGTCGCGGCCACAACCAAAATCGCACCATCCATCTGGGCTGCGCCGGTAATCATGTTTTTAACATAATCGGCGTGCCCGGGACAATCGACGTGCGCGTAGTGACGTTTTTCGGTTTCATATTCCACGTGGGCGGTAGCGATCGTAATACCACGCTCTTTTTCTTCGGGAGCGGCATCGATCTGGTCCACGGTTTTAGAGGAAGCCATCATGCCCTTTGCTTCTAAAGTTTTTAAAATCGCTGCTGTAAGTGTGGTCTTGCCATGATCGACATGACCGATAGTACCCACATTTACATGGGGTTTAGTGCGATCGAATTTTTCTGCCATGTAATAGAATTTAACGGCCCTAGCGCTTAATTATCCTAAGACCAGGTTTCTTCCCTCGCTTCCGGACTCAAGCCCGAAATCAGGGAACCAGCCGTTATCTTGTTAATAAGTTGTTGACTATATGTTAATTAATAATCCACGTCTTCAAAATATTGCCTGTCTTCCTCGATTACTTCCTCGGCCGCGTCTTTTATTTCGTCCGGTATCGTCCATCTTTTTTTCGTTATCATAGGCCCGGATTTATCCAATATTTCCCTGATCGGAACCGGTTCGCCCGGGGACGGTTGGCTGAATTCGGCTTCATACGGCCCGGTTCTGGCTAATTTATCCAGTTCCTGCTCGCTTTTCCAGATTGCTATATCGCGATTTATTTTATCAAGTAACTCGTCTTCTGTCAAGCCCCTGACTTCGCTTTTGCCTATAACCAGTTTTTCGTATTCGTTAAGGCTCATTAACACATACGGATAATCGCTGCGCGCGGTATCGAAAATAATTATCCGGTCACCGGTTTTTTTCACTAGCTCAATCGCTTTTTTTAGTTGGTTATTCATATCGCAATCACATAATAATTCTATACAAATAACGCTTCGCCGTCAACAGTTCTTTATTTCGCATCTTTCTTCGTGCCCATCAAATCTTCGGCAATATTGCGCGGCACTTCCGCATAATGGGAATATTCCATTGAGTAGCTGGCCCGGCCCTGGGTCATAGATCTCAGACTGGTTGCGTATCCGAACATTTCAGCCAGCGGCACTTTCGCACTGATCAGTTTTACCTGTCCTCGGTCTTTCATCTCTTCGACATTCGCCCGTTTCGAATTCAAGTCGCCGATCACATCACCCATAAATTGCTCGGGGGTGGTGACGTCGACTTTCATAACCGGTTCCAGCACGATCGGTTTGGCTTTTTTAGCGGCATCCTGAAACGCGATCGAACCGGCGATCTTAAAGGCGGATTCGCTCGAATCGACTTCATGATAGGTGCCGTCATAAACGGTCGCTTTTACGTCGATCATCTGGTAACCGGCGATCACGCCTCTTTCCATCGCCTCTTTAACGCCTTTGCCGATAGCGGGGATATATTCTTTCGGGATAGCGCCTCCCTTGACTTCGTCTACGAACTCGAATCCCTTCCCTGTTTCCAGCGGCGCTATCCTCAGCCAGCAATGCCCGTATTGGCCGCGCCCGCCCGATTGCCTGATATATTTGCCTTCGGCTTCCGCTTCCTGTTTGATCGTTTCCCGGTAAGCTACCTGGGGTTTGCCGATATTAGCCTCTACTTTGAACTCCCGCTTCATGCGGTCGATAATGATATCCAGGTGCAGTTCGCCCATTCCGTCGATCAGGGTTTGGTTGGTTTCTTCGTCGGTCTTAATCCGGAATGTCGGGTCTTCCTCGGCCAGTTTAGCCAAAGCTAATCCCATTTTTTCCTGGTCGGCCTTGGTTTTCGGTTCGACCGCGATCGATATGACCGGTTCCGGAAAGGTAATCGATTCGAGTACGACCGGACGGGACTCGTCGCATAAGGTATTGCCGGTTGTCGTCTCCTTAAGGCCGATTATGGCGGCGATCTCTCCGGCGTAAACCTCATCTACCTCTTCGCGATGGTTAGCGTGCATTCTGACGATCCGGCCGATACGTTCTTTTCTGTTATTCGATGAATTAAGGACATAGGAACCGGACTTTAAGGTACCGCTATAAATGCGGATAAAGGTTAATTTTCCGATAAACGGGTCGGTCGCCACTTTAAATGCAAGTGCGGTAAATTTATCGCTGTCGGTATGTTTGACTTCGATCTTTTTTTCCTCGTCCCTCGGGTCGAAACCGATTATCGGGGGCAAGTCGGAAGGCGACGGAAGATAGTCGCTAACCGCGTCTAGGAGGAACTGGACACCTTTATTTTTAAGGGCGGTCCCGCACATCACCGGAATAATCACATTATTGATCACGGCATGGCGCAAGGTTTTTTTCAGGTCAGCAACCGGAATGTCTTCGCCGGCCAGATATTTATTCATCAATTTTTCGTCATTCTCGACTACCGCTTCGATCAGCTGCGACCGGAATTTACCAGCTTTTTCTTTCATATCCTCCGGTATTTCGGTGTCTTCCCATTTAGTCCCAAGCTCATCCTGATAAATCCGCGCTTTCTGTTCGAACAGGTCGATGATCCCTTTAAAACTGCTCTCTTCACCGATTGGAAGCTGGATCGGGAAAGCCTTTTTGGTCAGCCGTTCATGGATCGAATCCAGATCCTTGTAAAAATCCGCTCCGGTGCGGTCGAGCTTGTTAATAAAACAGATCCGGGGCACTTTATATTTATCGGCCTGGTGCCAGACGGTTTCGGATTGCGGTTCAACCCCGGCGACACCATCGAAAATTACCACGCCTCCGTCAAGTACGCGCAAAGAGCGCTCGACTTCGACGGTAAAATCAACGTGTCCGGGCGTATCGATTATATTAATGCGCACATCCTTCCAAAAACAGGTAGTGGCGGCGCTGGTGATGGTGATGCCGCGTTCCTGTTCCTGTTCCATCCAGTCCATCTCGGCCTGGCCTTCGTGGACCTCGCCGATCTTATGCTTGCGGCCGGTGTAAAACAAAACCCGCTCGGTAACCGTGGTTTTTCCGGCGTCAATATGGGCGATAATCCCGATATTCCTGGTTTTATCGATCGAATAATCTCTAGGCATAAAAATATAATGCGAATCTGCGAATTTTATGCGAATACTGCAAATTACCAATATTCGAATTAATGTAATTCGCGGTATTCGCATTTATTCACTGTTCATGAATAAAATAATAGGTAAATTCGCATTTTATTATCTGGCGAAGTGGGCGAACGCCTTGTTCGATTCCGCCATGCGATGAACGGTTTCGCGCTTTTTGATCGCGTTGCCTTCCCCCTGGTAGGCGTCAATAATCTCCATCGCCAGTTTTTCCCTCATCGGCTTGCCTTTGCGGGCATGCGCCGCCTCTATCAGCCAGCGGCAGGCCAGGGCAAAACGCCTTTCCCCCCGTACCTGGTACGGAATCTGGTAATTGGCCCCGCCGATCCTGCGCCCCCGGATCTCGAGCAGCGGAGATACGCGCTTAAGCGCTTTGTTGAATATATGGCGGGGATCCTGCTTGGTTTTTTGCTTAATGATATCTAAAGCACCATAAACAACCGCTTCAGCCGCGGTTTTTTTACCTTGACGCATGATATAATTGATAAATTTGGCGATATCGGCATCGTTATATCTGGCGTCGCCCTGAATTTTCCGTTTTGGTGCTGGTTTACCTCTCAT
>CAZYKS010000035.1:6434-7495 GCA_964648375.1 uncultured Gammaproteobacteria bacterium
ACTCCGGGAAGATCAGCGGTACGGCCGGCTTTTACCAATACGATCGAATGCTCCTGCAGGTTATGGCCGACACCGGGGATATAAGCGGTCACTTCCATGCCATTCGAGAGGCGCACGCGGGCGATCTTCCGTAAGGCCGAGTTCGGTTTCTTCGGGGTAGTGGTCGTCACCTTTAAACAGACCCCGCGCTTAAACGGAGCTCCCCGCTTCAGGGCGGTACGCTTGCGGTGCAAAGTATCCAAAGTGGTTTGGATCGCCGGATATTTGCTCTTTTTCTTTATTTGTTTTCTGCCCTTGCGGACCAGTTGGTTGGTGGTTGGCATGATTTACACGATAAATTAACGAATAAACGCGAAATAAACGAAAAACAAAAATTCATTGATTTCCCGGCTATTCGTTTCACGATGTTTGTTACGCTTGGATGGTAACAAAAACAAACCCGCTTATTCGGGATGTTATTATATTTAATTACAATACTAATTTAACAAAAAATATTGGATAAGTCAAGGATAAATTATAATTTAGGAAAATCAATAATTATTTTACTAAATTTATGCTAAAATTAAATAATATATTTTTACTATTAATTTTATATAAATCACTAAAACTTATATTCCAAACTAAAAATTCATTACAAAATTTTTTTATCATCTATGAATTATTTTATCGAAAATTTATACGCCCACGATTGCCCTGAATAATAGGATTAAGGGATAATATATCAGGTTGAAGAATCCGAACGCTAGCAACAAAATCACTATGAATATGCCAAAGGCTTCAATCCGATGAATTTTCATCTTCCAGTCAAAAGGCAGGAAGGTCATTAATATTTTCGAGCCGTCTAAAGGGGGAATGGGGATCAAATTAAAGACCATTAATAACAAATTAATAAAAACGAAAATCATCGCCATCACATAAATACTGGTCAACATCGAACCGCTCATTTGACCCAATAATAAGTTATAATTGCCCTGAAAATAACTCGAGGCTAAACTTACCTTGAGGGACCCGGCTAACGGGATCAGGCGCGCGATTATCCCGAAAAATATCGCAATCAATAA
>CAZYKS010000036.1:0-7446 GCA_964648375.1 uncultured Gammaproteobacteria bacterium
TCGTTCATAAGCGCGTTGTCCAGGTTCATGCGGATCTGCTCTCCCGATGACTATACGCGCTAGTTCAGGTCTTTAACCCGCGCCAGGTCGTAGTCCGCGAGGATGGCGGCGATCCGGTTTTTCAGGTCCGCTACCCCGTATAAGAGCCCGAAAATATATAAATTCTGCCAGATCGTCAGGTTGCCGGGTAGGCTCGCGTACACGGCGGCGAAATTCATGATTTTATCGATCTCGCTGCGGCGCCGGCGGGCGTCGATTCCCGTGACCGTGATGGCTCCGGCGCTGGGGGTGAGAATTCCCAGGATCATGTTAATAGTCGTGGTTTTTCCGGCGCCGTTCGGCCCCAAAAGGCCCACGATCTCGCCCGGTTTGATCTCGAACGAAATCCCCCTGACCGCGCTAAAGCCGTCATAGGTTTTTTCCAGACCGGTGATTTTTAGGATTGGTTCGGGCATATATTTTATAATTCACTTTTATCGGCTGTTCCATTTTTCCCATATACAGGCGCGATTTACAAACCGCGCCTACATATGGGGATATTGGAATCAACCATAATGTTTCTGCTACCCCCTAATTTTAACACTAACCCTATACAAAAACAAGCCTTAACTAAGCCTGCCTTTGTCGGTTATTCCATTCGCTTGGCCGCGTTCATGTTGCGCGCTCAATTTTAAAAGCCGGAGCGGATAAACCGTTATCCCGCCCTGGCTTTAATTTTTCCGGATACTGCCGCTATATTTGGGAGGGGACAAAACCCGGGTTGCCCGGAAAAGTTTCCATCGTACCCTGGTTGCTCGGGCTATTGTCGGTTGAAGGCGTCTGGATACCGGGTGCGCCTTCGCCGTTATAGCCGTAAGGATACATCCCGCAGCCGCCGCCCATCATGCCGCCGGGGTAGCCGCCCATCATATCGCCGGGGTTATAACCGTATTTCTGCATCAGGTCGTACATCTCCCCCTGCATCTTCAGATAGTCGTCCCGGCTGATGTTATTCGGCTGGCTGGTTAACATCCCATACTTATCGAGAATGTTTTCCATTCCGGTCTGGAAATTTTGAATATCATTTGCGTTTTGCGCCGTTACGGAATTCGGCCAACCCCCGTCACCGCCTAAATATGCGTTAGCGTAGTAATTAGCGCTGATTACGAATGTCGCCAGCGCGATTATCGCCACACCGATACCGAATGATAGTTGTTTGGTTTTTTTCGTATTCATCTCAGTTTAAATTAGAGATCGAAACCCTAGGTTCTTTTATGCGTTTCCAGTATAAAACAATTTGATTAACTAAATATTAATAAAATATTAAGGTTATATTTGAATTTTAATAACCTAATAATACCCTTATGCGCGTCGCCGTCCCTGCTTCAGGCGACGTTGACCTCTCACTTACCGATATAGGCGACAAGTCGACGTGTCGCCTATATCGGGGGGAGGCAGCGATGGAATATGTTGTTATTTATCAATCAAAAAGGAAGGCTCCCTGGGATACCGGGGCGCCTTCCTTTAAAAATAATATTAAAAAATCGTGACCACTGCCTACGGAACCGGGTCGCCGATGGTGTAGCTGAAAAAGAAAGAATCGGGGATGTCGTCGACATTTTCTTTCCAATTTTCCCCGTATAGGGCAGCGGCGGACTCGCCGGACTGGACCCAGCGCAGCACCCCATTGGCGGAAACCGCGTACACTTTCGGGTCGGTCATGATCTTCACCAGCTTCACGCCTGGGCGGTAGGTAACGTTCCCGCCCAGGGGGACGGCGGCCATGGCATCAGGCGCGATTTCGGTTATATCATCGAAATTTTCGTACCAGCTGAAATAAACTTTGTCGTTCGGAAAAACGTAGCGCTTGCCGTCAGCGCCGCAATAATAAACCGCGTCCCGGTCCGCGAGCTTAACCAGCGTGCCGGACACGCAGGCCGCCGGTTTGTCCGAAGTCGCCAGGTTTTTGTCGCTATTGATGGTCGGGCTCGCTTCTTGCGCCGCTGCCGCATCGTAGCCGTCCGCGTTCAGCGCCGCGGCCAGGCTCGGAAAGGGATCGATCGCGGTCCCATCCGGCTCCCTGATCTCGAAATGAAGGTGCGGCCCGACCGTCTCGGCATCGCCCGAGTCCCCCATCCAGCCGACCAGCTCGCCCTGGGTGACCCGGGCACCGTCAACGATTCCGGGGGCATAAGCGTATTCAGTCCCGCCCTGATCGTCGTCCGTACCGGGGGTATCGTTGTTGACATGGATATAATTATAAATGTAGCCGTCCGCATCTTTAAGGGTGATCTCATAACCCCAGGAAGCTTCCGGATCGACCACATACGCCACGCCGTCCACGGCCGCGTACAAGGGCATCATCTTCTCGCCCATCATATCGACGCCTTCGTGCGTGTGCCCGGAGCGGGGTGCGCCGAAATCGTCCGAAAAAACAACAGTCTTTTCAGTCGGAAAAAAAATATCGCGCGTTTCCGCGGTCTGCGCCTGTACCTCCGGTACTATCCGGCTCCACAGGGCAAAAGAATTAATTATAAGCGTAAGGACCAAAGCCCATTGGATGAATTTTTTCATGATGTAAAATGTATTGTTATTTTAATTAGCTATAAACCCTACGAATCAACGAATTCTTTCACGAATATACTAATACGCCGGATTACCGTTTTGACATTGTTATATATATTAACATCTCTATAGTATTCGTAGATTCGTGAGCTGATTCGTTGATTCGTAGGGTGATAATTTAGTTAATCAACCCCTTAAAATTATTCAGGTCGATATTCTGGAGCTGGTCGAGCTGGCCGCTGTTGCCGGCGATACCGCCCAGGAAGAGCTTGCCGATCAGCCACGCGGATAAGAGGGAAATGACCGTCAGGATCACGCAAATATTGGCGACGCGCCTGGCATCGTCTTCGGCGCTGTAAATATAGTACTTCGCCGCGAACAAAAGCCCCAGGGGCGGCAGTCCCAGGGATACCAGATAAGCCATCCGCCTTTGTCCGGGCGGAACCAGGCGGGCGCGGTTACTTTCGAGGGCGCTGACCGCGAGCGCAGCGACATCGATTTTCTTGTTTTTCCTGGCCAGATCGCGGTATGTATCCATTTCCGCGTTCAGTTTTTTTTCGTTGTCCATAGGATTTAGAGGGGCTAGAGGGCCCGAGAAGGCGCGAGAGGGTAAGAGGAGGAGAGGGTAAAAAGGTGAAAAATATTCGAAATATTTTACCTTCTTCCCTTCTCTAGCCTTCTTGGGCCTTCTCTCCCTTATAATTTATCGATATCCTCCTGGTACTGGTTGGCGCGCTCAACCACGCTGTCGCCGTAGAAGCTGTAGGCCGGGTTGGTGCCGCCGGAAAAATAGCGCATGGCGGCCGCCCATTCCCCGCTTTTCGTGGTGGCGCCTCCCGCCGCCAGCTTGATAGCCGCGGCCAGAAAGGCGTCGCGGATGTCCCAGGGGTCGGCCGGCTTGCCGGTAATGGCCGCTACCTTGTCTTTATAGCCCATCCAGGTCGAGGGGATGAACTGCGCCGGCCCCATCGCCCCGCCCCAGCCGATCTGTTTCCCGTTCTTGTCGTGCATCGGGCAGGACAGGGGGGTAGTGTCCGGGTCGCGGCCCAGGGCTTTTACGATCTCGAGATAGGGCGGCTGGTCCCGGGTCGGGTGCATGATCACTTTCCAGCTCTTCGAAGGCGGGTCGCCCTTGCGGTTGCAGGTGCCGACGTTCTTCCCCAGGTTCGATTCCTGCGTCAGGATGGAGAGCAAAAACGCGGCCCGCACGTTTGTCAGGCCGGAGGCCCACTGGGCGATCTCGACCGCCTGGCCGAAGTTGATCTGGTTCTCGACGTCCAGCAGTTCATACATCCGGCCGCGGATCGCCTTAGCCTGTTTCTCGGAATCGCTCAGGCTGGCCTGGTAATTGCTTTCCTTGTTTTTGGTTTCCTTCAATAATACCGACTGTGTTCCGATAGATTCCGATAGGTCCGCCTGCTGCAGCCCCTGCAGGGCTAAGAGGTTCCGGGTTTCCTCCTGGTCGTCTGATAGCTGCTGCTGCTGCGCTTCCAGGTCTTTTTTTAGCTGCTGGTTTTTATCGAGCACTTCCTTTAAGGCATAAATGATCCGGGTATAATCGTCCGCTTCCGCCAAAAACTCGGCGATCGTATTATGGCTAAGAATAACTTCCAGAGGGGAATTACGGTCGTTTTCGCTGATCAGTTCGATAATATTGCCGATCTGTTTTTGCTGGTGGGCGATATCGCTCTGGGTGGCGCCGATACTGTTCTGCGCCAGGGCCATTTCGTAACCGAGTTCGTCGACCTTCAGGGTAGTCGCCTGGATCTCAAGCTTAAGTTCAGCCTGCTCGGCCGCCAGCTGGTTCAGTTTATTGGCCAGGGTGTTTTTCTGTCCCTGGACGGTTTTCAGCTGTTTTTGGTATACTGCGATCTGATCTTCGATCTGTGCCAGCTGTTGCTTCAGCCGCGCTTGTTCATCTCTGATGTTCTGCAAGGTCTGGGCCGGATCAGCGCTAAGTACCGTACGCGAGCCGCCCAAGCATACGCTAATCAGGATAATTAGCGCTAGCCATAGATATTTTTTTCGAAAATGTTTAAGCATAAAAGGCACCCGATACTGCCCCAATTATAACATATTTACGCTGTTGTTGCCATTTAAGTTGTCGTAATATTTATTTTTTAATATTTGCATAATTTCTATAAACCCATCTAGTTCTTAGCGTCGTTCCCGCGAATGCGGGAATCCAGGCTCCATGGATAATATTACTTTTATTTAACCAAACTGATTCCGAATAAACATTTAATTCGTAATAATTTTGTAATATTTATGATAATAATACATAGTGGTACCTGGATTCCCGCTTTCGCGGGAACGACGCCGCGATAATGTTTCACCATTTAATATTGTCGAAAAAATATAAAAAATACCTCCCCAACGCCTCAACCCCACTCCGCTCACTTTCACTTACCCTCCCCTAATTAGGGGAGGGGCCGGGGGCGGGGTACAGTATATCCCCCTCTTGACAAAAAAATCCAACCGCGATATACTTTATTTAGTAAATAATTTATTTAATAAACCTTTAATTAAACATATGGGCAATACCGAAACCCTACAACCGCTCGCCCGCGAGCTTGACCAGGCCCTGCATTCGCTCATGGTCATGCGGCGCCAGAAATTCTCATTCTCCGGGGACGAACAGCTGAGCAAAACCGAAAAATTCCTGATCATGCAACTGGCTACCATGAACGGCGGCCAGCCGGTGATGCCGTCGGAAATCGCGGAGATGCGGGGTATCACGCTGGCGGCTATTACCCACCTCACCAACGCCTTAGAAAAGCGCGGCTATGTGGTTCGTTCGGCCTCACCGGACGACCGCCGCATCGCTTATGTCGGCCTGACCGCGAAAGGTAAAAGCGTCCTCGAAGGCATGAAAAAGGGCTATTTTAAAAAAATCTACGGCCTGGTCGAGTATCTCGGGGAAAAAGACACGAACGCCCTGATCTCCCTGATCGGGAAAATCAGAAGTTATATCGCTAAGGCGAATTAACCCTCCCTCACGAATATACAAATCGTAATACAAATTTACGAATTTACGTATATATATTTGTATATTTGTAAATTTGTATATAAATTTGTATATTCGTGGGTAAATAACGTCCGTATATAATTATAACCTCATACTATGCTTAAATTATTTAAATACCTAAAGCCCTATACCTGGCAAATCGTCATTACCTTAGTATTGACCTTCGGGCAGGTGATGGCGACCCTGGAATTGCCGACTTACATGGCCAAAATCATTGACCAGGGGATCGTTCCCGGCAATACGCAGGTGATCATCTCGGCCGGCCTGATCATGCTTGTCATCTCCCTCTTAGGGGGGCTCTGCATGATCGGCGCCGGCTATCTGGCGGCGCGGGTAGCCACCGGTTTTTCCATGGACATGCGCGAGAAGACCTTTTCCAAGGTCGAGAGCTTTTCCCTCCAGGAATTCAACAAATTTTCGACCGCTTCCCTGATTACGCGTTCGACCAACGATATCCAGCAGATCCAAACCATCCTTTTCATGATGATGCGCCTGGCCGTGATCGCCCCGATTACGGGCATCGGCGCCATTATCGAAGCTTTCCGCACCGCCCCTTCGATGACCTGGATCATGGGGCTTGGGGTGATTACCCTGGTCGGCATTATCGCGGTCCTGTTCACGGTCGCCCTGCCTAAATTCAAGACCCTGCAAAAGCTCGTGGATAAGATCAACCTGGTCACCCGGGAAAACCTCACCGGTTTGCGCGTAATCCGCGCTTTTAACGCGGAAGCGCACGAACAGCAGAAATTCGACCGCACCAATACCGACCTTACCCGCCTTAACCTGTTTCTGAACCGGTTAATGGTGATCATGCAGCCGATGATGATGCTCATCTATAACGCCGCCGCCCTGGCCGTGATCTGGATCGGGGCGCATCTGATCGGTACGGGCGACCTTCTGGTCGGCAATATGATCGCTTTTATGCAGTATTCGATGCAGGTCCTGTTCTCATTTACGATGATGTCATTTATCTTTATTATGATCCCGCGTGCGTCCGTCTCCGGCGACCGGGTGGCGGAGGTTCTCGCGACCGAACTCGAGATCAAGGAACCGGACGCGCCTGCGGTTATTCCCGCACAAGTGCGGGGCGAGCTCGCGTTCGAGGACGTAACCTTCTCTTATCCGGGCGCGGAGCAGCCGGTTTTAAAAGATATTTCCTTTACCGCCGCTCCGGGCGAGACTGTTGCCATCGTCGGCAGTACCGGCTGCGGCAAGTCCACCCTGGTTAACCTGATCCCCCGTTTTTACGACATTACCGGCGGCCGCATCCTCCTCGACGGAGTGGATATACGCCAGCTTAAATTCAAGGATTTATACGACCGTCTCGGTTTCGTACCGCAAAAAGGGGTGCTTTTTTCCGGTACGATCGAAAGCAACATTAAATACGGCGCCCCCCAGGCCGACGATAACGACATGCACGCGGCGGCCGCTACCGCGCAGGCGTCCGAATTCATCGATAAATACGAAGACCGGTATGATACCGACATCGCCCAGGGCGGCACCAACGTCTCAGGCGGACAGAAACAGCGCCTGGCGATCGCCCGGGCCCTGGTAAAACGGCCGGAAATCTATATTTTCGACGACAGTTTTTCCGCCCTCGATTTCAAAACCGACGCTGCCCTCAGGCAGGCCTTAAGCGAAGAAACCAACCAGGCCACGGTCGTGATCGTGGCCCAGCGCATCTCGACCGTCCTGAATGCCGATAAGATTATCGTCCTCGAGCACGGCCGCATCGTCGGCCAGGGCAAGCACGCCGATTTGCTCGACTCCTGCCGGGTATACCGCGAAATCGCCTCGTCACAGTTATCGGAAGAGGAACTGGCATTGAATAATAATAACCACAAATAATCCCGATAAACAGCGACCAGGGGAAT
>CAZYKS010000037.1:0-7434 GCA_964648375.1 uncultured Gammaproteobacteria bacterium
GCGCTGCTGACATTTCTGGTATTTTTCGTTTTGATGCTGGCGGCAGGGTATGTATTGAATTATTATGTCCTTAACACAGGTTAAGTAATCATCCGAGTAAACGCATAAAAGCGGCATTGATGCCGCTTTTAAATTATCGCTTTGAGCCCACGGTCGGATTTGAACCGACGACCTCTGCTTTACGAAAGCATTGCTCTACCAGCTGAGCTACGCGGGCTAAGTTTACTCTGAGCGGGTGAGCGGAATCGAACCGCCGTATCAAGCTTGGGAAGCTTGCATAATAACCATTATATGACACCCGCGTAAAATTTTAGATTTAGGATTTTGGATTTAAGATTTATTAATGTTTAATCTTTTAATAATATAGCATATTGGCTAAAAAAGAAAAGGCATTTGATTGTTTCTTGATTTAATCGAATTATGTTATAATAGTTATGTTTAATTATTAACAGCGATAAAAATCAGCATGCAAAAGATTAAAAACGCGAAACTTTACTTATTTTTGTTATTTTTAGGGATTATTTTTTTTGCATTTTCCTCCAGTAACGCCCTTTTGGCGGATGAAGCGGGCACAGGCGCGACTACGACCATAGCCAATCCGGCCTATTCCCTTAATCTCGACCAGGCTACGATCGCCAAGGGATATACCGTGGGCGCGTTCGGCCTGAAATTATCGCTGGTGCCGGGGATTCTAAGCGGCGCCACCGGGGTTACGATCACGAAGATTACCGACGCGATGCCCGACCCCTGGAAACTGGACCGGGAGAGCGTAATCTACCAGTTCGAATTTTCGAATAAGGCCGCTTATGACGTTAGCCGCCCTTTCTATATCCAGTTCGCTTACGACGCTAACGACAATGACTATAAACAGGTGTATTTTTTCGACAAGAATTACGATACCTGGCGGCCTTTGCCGACCCGCGATTTTCCCGGGGAGAAATTCGTCCGCTCCCTGATCCACCTGCCCTATGCCCGCATCGCCGTATTTTCCTACCCGAAAGTCATTACCTCCGGCACGGCCAGCTGGTATGGGTATAAAGGCGGCAATTACGCCGCTTCGCCGGATTTCCCGGCCGGCTCCCGTCTGCGCGTGTATAATACCGCAGACGACAGCTTCGTCGATGTAGTAATCAACGATTTCGGCCCGAACCGCAGCCAGTATCCCAACCGGGTGCTGGATATGGATAAAGTCGCGTTTCAAAAGATCGGCGCGCTCTCAGACGGCGTGATCGACATCCGGATAGAGCCGCTCTCGATTGCGGCTGATGCTGACGGCCGCATAATGGGGGTCGGCGCGGACGGTATCGGTACCGGCCCGCAGATTACAGTCAAGGCCGCGATCGTGAAGAACGAACAAAGCGGGGAAGTCTATTATTCCAAAGCGGCAACCTCGTCCCATCCCCTGGCGAGCCTGTCGAAGCTGGTAGCGATGAAAGTGTTTCTCGATACCCGCCCGAGCCTGAACCAGGTAGTCGCCTATAAATACCAGGATGAAGCCTATAATTACGATTTCTGCAAACCCTGGGAATCGGCCAAACTTACGATAGCCGACGGCGACACCTTAACGATCGAAAACCTGATTTATACCTCCCTGGTCGGATCGACCAATAACACGATAGAGAGCCTGGTCCGCGTAAGCGGCCTCCCGCGGGACGAATTTATCCGCAAAATGAATGCCACCGTGGCGTCCTGGGGGGCGAGTACGACACATTTCGTCGAACCCACCGGCTTGTCGCCCGAAAACGTGAGTTCTCCCTCAGATTATGCTATAATAATGTCAGAGGTGTATAAAAATCCCCTGATCCAAAAAGCGAGCACGATGCCTGAATATACCTTTACCACTGTCGCTTTGGGTAAATACCACCATATCAAAAATACCGACAAGCTGATCAATGCGACCGGCTATAATATTACCGGATCGAAAACCGGCTATCTTGACGAAGCCGGCTATTGTCTGGCTCTGCGCGCGAAGACCGCCGCTAACCAGGATATTATCGTCGTTACCTTCGGGGCCACTAACCGCAACGCCAGTTTTAGCGAAAGCGAGGAGTTATTGCAATACGGGATTAGGCTTTCCGGAAATTAGAAATTTGTAATTTGTAATTAGGTGCCAGTATTATAAACGTATTTACCATTCCAAATTTCCAATTACAAATTACAAATTACCGTTAATATGATCAAATATTTCAATGTCTATAAAATTTATCCTCCGGATGTAGCCGCTTTAAATCGCGTCAACCTGCATATCCAGCCGGGAGAGTTCGTTTCGGTCGTGGGCCAGTCCGGCACCGGCAAAACCACCCTGGTTAAAACCCTGATCGGGGAGGAGCGGATAACCAAGGGCAAGATCGTTATCGGCGGCTGGGACATTACCGAGATCGGCCAGCGCGAGGTACCGGTGCTGCGGCGCCAGATCGGCGTGATTTTCCAGGATTTCAAGCTCCTGCCGAAAAAGACCCTGTTCGAGAACGTATCTTTCGCCCTGCAGGTGTGCGGTGCCACCCGTAAAAAAATTAAAAATATTGTTCCGCACGTGATGAAGATCGTCGGTCTTGAAAAGAAAATGAACCGCTATCCGATGGAGGTGTCAGGCGGGGAGCAGCAGCGGGCTGCTATCGCACGGTCGCTCGTGCACCGGCCTAAAATCCTATTAGCCGACGAGCCGACCGGCAATCTCGACTCGATCAACGCCAACGAGATCATCGAGCTTTTACTGCGCATAAATAAATTCGGCACCACAGTCATGCTCGTTACCCATAACCGCGAAATCGTCAACCGCCTAAAGCGCCGGGTGATCACGATCGATAACGGCCAGATCATCAGCGACCAGGCGGTAGGGAAGTATATGCTTTAGTTAATTAGTTACTTAGTTAATTAGTGATTAGTTATACGAAATTGTCGTCCTAATTAACTAATTAACTAAGTGACTAAACTATGTTTCTATCCACCCTCCGGGTCCTAAAATTCAGCCTGCAGGATATTATCCGCAATATCTGGCTGTCTTTGGTTATCATCATCATCCTGACGCTGGCCTTATTTACCGTAAATCTGCTGGCGACGGTCAAGGTGATCGGCGATGCCGCTATCAACGCGGTTAAAGACAAGATCGATGTCAATGTCTTTTTGGCTAACGATGCCGCGGAAGACTCGATCCTGGCGTTAAAAACCCGGATCGAAAACCTGCCGCCGGTAAAAGAGGTCGATTATATCACCAAGGAAGAGGCCCTCAAGCAATTTCAGGAAAAACACCAGGACAGCCCGGAAATCCTCGATGCATTGAAAGAGCTGAACGCCAACCCCTTATCGCCGACCCTGGTGATCAAGCCGAAAGACCTGACATCGATGGACGACCTGATCAACCGCCTGAATGCCCTGGACGATACCATCATCGAATCGCGCAATTTCACCGATTATAAAACCATGCTCGACAAGATCAACTCGATCACCGATAAGATCAGCGAGATCGGCGTCCTGATTTCGACGATTTTCATAATTATTACCATTCTGGTGGTCTATAATTCGGTGCGGGTCGCGATCTATACCCATCGGCGCGAAATTACGATTATGCGCCTGGTGGGAGCCTCCCATTGGTTTATCAACCTACCGTTCATCATTTCCGGCATTATTTATACGATCATTTCAATGCTCGTGATCCTGGCAGTCTATATGTCGTTCTTAAGCATTCTCCAGCCCTATCTGGAAACGTTTTTTGTCGGGTACTCGATTAATATAGCCGAATATTTCCGCAATAATTTCCTGATGATCTTCGGCCTGGAATTCCTGGGCGCGGCCCTGATCAATATAATCGCCAGCCTGAGCGCCTTAAGGGTGTATTCGAAGATATAATGGTTAAAAAATTACGAAGTAGGAAAAAATTTGAGAGTTGGGAAAAAAATAACCTGTATGTCATTCTGAGGCCGAAGGCCGAAGAATCCCGTCGTAAATTGCACCGATTTTCGGGATTCTTCACTTAGCTTCGCTCCGTTCAGAATGACATAAAATATTTTTTCTCAACTATCAAATTATAATTATGCAAATATCTATATCGATATAATAATTGTGTAATATTTTTGACTTTTTACTAAAATTATATTATGATAATGGAAACCGCCGTTAGTGGTTTTTTATTTTCGGGGATCGTCTAACGGTAGGACAGCAGGTTTTGGTCCTGTCAATGGGGGTTCGATTCCCTCTCCCCGAGCCACGAAAAGCGGCCTTGCCATCCCACGGCACGCCGCATTATTAATATGGACGTGCTATAAGAATAATTTATCGTTATATAAAATTATGGCTAAAACCTTCGAGTGGAAAGACGAATATAGCATCGGTATCGATGAAATCGATGGACAGCACAAGCAGTTTATCGATCTTATCGCCAGCCTGTACGATGCGATTAACCAAAATAAAACCGCGGAAGTATTAGGCGGGGTTATAGATGAGCTGATCGAATACGGGTTTTATCATTTCTCGGTGGAGGAAAATTATTTTAAGGAATTCGGCTATGAACTGGCCGGCGAACATGCGGCCGAGCACCGGATATTTTCTCAAAAAATTACGGATTTGCAAAAACAATACAAAAATTATGAGATCGAAATTTCTTTCGATCTGGTCGATTTCCTCGAAGACTGGTTAATTAAGCATATCATGTCGGCTGACCGTAAATATGTCGCCTGCTTCCGAAAGCACGGAATAAAATAGGGGACTGGCCGGCTAATTCCGGAATCTATGGACGATAAAAAAACAACCGCCATTTTAATGCGGCTACTCGAGAAAAATATCCTTAACGAGGATGAAAAAGAGGCGCTGAAAGCCGCTATCGGGACTTTAAGCTGGACCGCGCTGGCTGGGAGCCGGTTAAAAAAGCAAAAAGATAAGCGGGATAAAAGCGTAAAATGGTAACCGATGAAATATGGAAAGCACAAGCATAATATCAATAAAGAATTTTAAGATGCAGTTCGGCCCGAAGGTCGTGATCGAGAATTTGTCTTTCGATGTCGGCCCGGGCGAAGTGTTCGGCCTGCTCGGATCGAACGGCTCCGGCAAAACCACGACCATCCGCGCCCTCCTCGGCATCTACGAACCGAGCGCCGGGGAACTCCTAGTCAAAGGACAGCGTTTTACCCCGGCCATGACCGGGTTTTTAGGTTATTTACCGGAAGAGCGCGGGCTCTATAAAAAAGAAACCGTCATCGATACCATGGTCTATTTCGGCCAGCTTAAGGGAATGGAGCGCGCCCGGGCCCGGGAATGGTCGCTGAATTTCCTGCGCCGGGTTGAGCTTTCTGACCAGGCCGGTCAGGCGATCAATAAACTCTCCGGCGGCCAGCAGCAGAAAGTCCAGTTAGGCGTAACTATTATGAACGACCCCGGACTCCTGATCCTCGACGAACCGACTAAGGGCTTCGACCCCGTTAACCGCCGGCTGATGATCGATATTATCCAGGAACTGGTCGCGAAAGGGACTACGGTAATACTCGTGACCCACCAGATGGAAGAAGTGGAACGGTTATGCACCCGGCTGCTATTATTAAAGGACGGCAAACGCCGCCTATACGGATCGGTGGCGGAGATCAAGCGAGAATACGGAAGCGACAGCATCTTAATAAAATTCAAGGGGATTTTAAGGCCGAACGAACGTTTATTCAAAATTACGCAAAGCACGCCGTTAAGCGCGGAATTGTTGCCGCGGCCGGGGATCACACCACCGGAAATATTTTCTTATCTGGGGAATGATAATAGCCTGAAAATGTATGATTTTTCAGTCCAGCAGGCGGCCCTCGATGACATATTCGTAAAAATATATAGTGAAGGCGGAAAGGAGGCCGGCTATGCATAACCTTAAAACCGTAATAATTTTCGAATTTTTAAGGACCATCAAGAAAAAATCCTTCTGGCTAAGCGTCCTGGCCGTGCCGGCGGTAATCGCGGCCATATTCGCGATTTCATATTTTTCCGGAAAATCCGCCACTGTCGCAAACCAGAAAACCAACGCCGAACAATTCAGCTTTGCGGTGCTGGACCGATCCGGTTTAGTTAAACAGACCGTGCTGGATGCGGCCGGCGCTAAAGCGGCTGACAGCCGCGAAGCCGGCATTGCGGCGGTCAAGTCCGGGAATATCGACGCGTTCATATATTATCCCGCTGACCCGGTCACCCAGCCGGTAGAGGTCTACGGTAAAGACGCCGGCCTGGCTAAAAACGACAAGTATACGGCTTTAGCGCAGAAATTGTTGAAATCAAGCATCACGGCCGACCTGAATTCTCCCGCAGAAGCGACAATCCTGCAAAAACCGCCGGCCTCAAGGCTTATAACCTATATTAACGGTGAGCAGGCCCAGGGAATCGAACAGGTGATCGTCCCCGGCGCTTTTCTGGTCCTTTTTTATCTCGTAATAATCCTTTTAGGCAACCATATGCTGATCAGCACCACAGAAGAGAAAGAGAACCGGGTAATCGAAATTATCCTGACTTCCGTGGATTCCGTCAGTCTGATTATCGGAAAAATCATGGCGATGGTACTGGTCGGGATCCTGCAGGTAGCGGTAATGGCCCTGCCGGTCGTTATCGGCTTACTGTTTTTCCGGGACAAGCTTAATTTTCCGCAGATTAATCTGGCTGATATATCAGTCGACCCTTACCGGCTGCTGATCGGGGCCGTCATATTTATTTTCTCATTCCTCTTATTTACCGGCGTGCTCGTGACTATCGGAGCGGTGGTCCCGACCGCCAAGGAAGCCAGCGGCTTTTTCGGGATAGCGATGTTTTTCATGTTCGTACCCCTTTACGCAGTCATGGCGATAGTAAACGACCCGGCGCAGACGATCGTAAAAGTATTCAGTTATTTCCCAATGACCGCCCCGATCACCCTGATGCTGCGGAATGCTGTCGGAAATTTAACCGGCGCCGAAGCAGCAGGTGGAATCGCTATTCTCGCGGTTACGAGCATCGCTTCGCTGTTTATCGCCGCCCGGGCCTTCCGCTATGGCACTCTGGAATATGAACATAAACTTAGCTTTAAGCGGATATTTAAAGGCTGATAATAATGCAAGTTAACGAATAGTCGAAAATCATCTATATATAGATGATTTTAAATTAGCCAAAAAAAATGGTATAATAAGAGGATATGGCGAAATTCAAACCGGTGATAATAACTGCGGCGATAACCGCGATAATTCTATCCGCGATAACTTATTGGGTGCCCCATTTGGGCTGGCAGTTTTTTCCTTATGTACTCTTGGCTGGGATGTTTTTAACCTGGGTGCAAAAAGAAAGCATAAGCTATAAATTCCTGGACAAGCTCGCGGCCGGATCGATACTTTTCGGAATATTACTGGCCGGCCTGATTTATGCGAGGATGTATGCGCTATCGCGGCTGGTCTATGGCGCGCCGCTGCCGCTTAACTTGCTTATTGATAAGGATACACTGGTCCTGGC
>CAZYKS010000038.1:0-7355 GCA_964648375.1 uncultured Gammaproteobacteria bacterium
AAGAAAGAACTAACGAAAATTAAACTGCAGATTCCCGCCGGGCAGGCGAATCCCGCCCCTCCGGTCGGTCCGGCCTTGGGCCAGCATGGAGTCAATATCCAGGCGTTCTGCACCGAATTCAACAATAAGACTAAAGATAAGATGGGCGATATCGTCCCGGTCGAGATCACGGTTTTCGAAGACCGCAGTTTTACCTTTATCATGAAAACCCCGCCGGCGGCTGAGCTGATAAAAAAAGCGGCTAAACTGAAAAAGGGTTCGGGCAAACCCCTGACCGAAAAGATCGGCTCGATTACCGAGGCCCAGCTGGAAGAGATCGCTAAAACGAAAATGCCTGATTTGAATACCAACGACGTTGAACAGGCGAAAAAGATCATCGCTGGCTCCGCCCGCCAGATGGGCGTGGAAATAAAATAATCACTTTATTTTAGATATTTGTGCAAGCGATCCGTACATTCAATTCGAAAAGGAGAGAAATAATGTTCGATGACAACGATAACAGGAAAAAGATAAAATTTTGGGTTGGTTTTTTTGCCTTATTCTCGATCGCCCCGTTTGCGGTAACGGAATTCACTTCTCTGGCAAAAATTGTGATTTTTATCAGCTGTATATCGATCATATTTATGATCATCTGGGCAGATAAACATATCAACAAGCGCTGGTTCTGGGATAACGTGCCGGCTAAACCGATCATAACCGGAAGGCAAAGAAAGAGAGTAACGCGTTAATCGAGCGATTATCTACATCTTAAGGTGGGAGCTATACTTCCCACCTTAAATTTTTAATATAATAACTAAATTGTGGGAGATAAAACACTTAAATAGATTATTATCCGTATAAATCCGTAATCAATCTATGTTAATCCGTGTCTATCACTCGCACCACGATTCTTATGACTAAAGAAAAAACTAAAAAAGAAGAAAAAAAAGAAAAACTCCCGGCACCGGTTGACTTCGATAAAAACCTGGCATACGGGATCGAAGAAGCGCTGGATATGACCAAAAAGCTGTCAAAGGCGAAATTCGACGCCTCAGTTGAAGTGCATTTCCGGCTGGGGATCGATCCGAAAAAGGGCGACCAACAGGTCCGAAGCGCGGTCAGCCTGCCGCACGGAACCGGCAAGACCGTAAAAGTGGCGGCTTTCGTGAGCGCGGATAAAATAAAAGAGGTTAAAGACGCCGGGGCCGATTACGCCGGCAACGACGACCTGATCGCCGAGATCAAGAAAACCGAAAAAACCGATTTCGAAGTGGCGGTGGCCCAGCCCGAGATGATGAGGGTGCTCGCCCCGATCGCGAAGATCCTCGGCACCCGCGGCCTGATGCCTTCCCCTAAAAATGACACCGTTACCCCGGACCCGGCTAAAGCGGTTAAGGAGCTGAAAAAAGGCAAAGTCAGCTTCAAGAACGACGATACCGGCAATATCCATGTAGCCATCGGCAAAGTCTCATTCGATACCGATAAACTGCTCGGAAATTTCAACACTCTCTTCGAGGCGATAAAAAAAGCCAAACCGACCAGCTCGAAAGGTTTATACATAAAAAACGTCGCCATCAGTTCGTCCATGGGCCCCGGGATTAAAATCAGTCTGTAAAATTTTATAATATAAAAAACTCCTTCGTAACCAGCGATGGAGTTTTTATTTTCAGGAAAGACTGATTTAAATCCATATTTAAATCATGATTTCCGGAAAAATATAATTCCGCCGGTCATGGGCTGAACACATATGCATCTATGTATCTAAATTAACTGTCTTCCGCTTACTGCCTTCGTTCACTGATTGTCAATAAAACTATTTGACAATCAAAATATTTCTGCTAATATTATGTCAATGTATTGAACCTTACAACATAATGAAAGGAGGTGGGATAAATGAACGAAGAGACGATCCGGGCAGTTATCGGGCATCATTTCTGGAACAACTCGAGGTTAAACATTTTTAATGGTGAAATACTGAAAGGAGGTGCATTTCGTTTAAGGGCCGTAGGCGGACATAAGGATAATTATAATGAAAAAACCGGGCAGTTTATTTTCTCTGGCAGCCCGAAAAGATCAAAGGAATATCTGTTATTTACTAACGGAATGTCTTCGATGGTACTTCAGTATAACGAACTTACCGAGATGACTGGAGTTACGGGTTTTATTTTCGATTTTACCCGAAAAACCAACGAAAAAAAAATAATTTTCTGGGAAGTCAGGGCGTCACAGAGCGGTGAAGAAGGAGTTCACGGGAGTATCTATGATTATCTGACATTGAAAGTGTCGAGGAATAAACCGCATAAAAGCCGCGGCGCCGTAATTCTTTGCGGAGTTGACGGCGAGCCGGGACAATGGATTTATCTTGACAAAATATAATAGCATAAGCCATTATCCCAAGTGTATCCGCCGAAGGCGGAACTCCCATGTGCGATGGCGATCCAACAACAAGGAGGATTGCCATGCGTTTAGGAGACATTAAAGTCGAAATTATCAGTACATTTTCCGATATTATCGGAAGGATGAGGCAAGTTACGCTTAGTTGTGACCGGAACGTATATCCTTACCGGGAAGCTGATATTTTTCTTACGTCTAAATACCCAGATTGTATGAATATCTCATCTTTCTACGTACTCACAGAAAATCTGTGGCTTATAAGAAGATTGAGGGATAAGCTGCTTGCTCTCGGGTATGACCTGCTTAAACTAGAGAAAGGATTAATTATTCGGGTGGATGATGACAAACCCCGGGAATTGATCCCGCCGGTAGTCGAAGTCGATGTCGATAGCGGCATTGAATTCATCTACGATGGCCTGCACCGGGCCTGTGTCGCCAGTGAAATGGGGATGACGATTAGATACATCCGAATAGCCAACCCCTTGTTGCCGGCTTATGCTTATCCGAATGCCTGGTCGAAATTAAGAGAACAGGATAAAGTGCCAGTCGATCCGGCCAAGAAAAAACTGTACCGAAAAAATTACCAAAATCTTTACCGCAACCTGCCCGGGACGTCCGGACTGAGGTTGTAGAATCAACGCGAACAGTACCATCTTCCCAAGTGCATCCGCTTTAAGCGGAACTCCCACGTGCGATGGTAATTCGCCTTTTACCGAAAGGAGAATTGCCATGCAAAGAAACGAAATGTTAGTTGTATCGATCGACGGAATCAGCGGAACCGGAAAATCCCAGATCATGCGCAGTCTGATCGGTTACTACCGGTCGATTAGCGACTTGAAAATATTGGGATTTTCGGAAAACCTGACTGCGCCGGGGCGCTTAGCTTTATCCGAAAAAATAGATGCTATTCGCGCAAGCAACCTGCCTGAGGGCGAAAAAAACCTTAAAGAAGACCGCTTGTTTACCGAAAGCGCTGTTCGTGATCGGATTTATATTTCCCGCACATTTATCCCTTTTGCCAGACAAGCAGGAACACGGATACTGCTCTTAGACCGATGGTTTCCAACTAATATGGCCTACCAATCCCTGAACGGACTTATGCCCGAAAAAATATTAAGTCTCCATCGGGACCAGGGGGTCTGTGAACCTGATTTTTATATAATCCTGACCTGTCCGGTCGGGATCGCGGTCGAAAGAGTCGATAAACGGATAACGAAAAAAGTACGGGGAGTGGCCGGTAAGATGTCGACAGTCCGGACTGAAAAAGGCACGATCGACATCGACGCTACTACCAGTAAAAAATTAAGGATCCAAAACCGTTTTCTCGAATTACCGGGTATCATCAGGGAAGAAAAATGTTTATTGGTGGACACGAATAACAATATGCTCCACATCCTGGCTAACCTTATTAGCCGGCTTGATCCTCTCATTCGTTATTACAACCGACCGCTCTTTCATATCGAAGACCAAATCTGGGATATCTGGCTGGGCGAAGGCGAACCCTTGCCCGAATATCCCTTCGATCACCAGGTTATCTCCGGATAACCAATCAATATATCAGACTCCATCATCACAGAATGATGGAGTTTTCAATTTTTGAAAATTATCTACTATTTCTGTTTACTGCAGCTTTAGCGCAGGAGGACTGCATACTGAAAACGAATTTGCCCATCTCCCCCCAATTTGATAAAATATAAAAACACGCTAAATCTTGTACACAGGGAGAAAATTAACGAATTTTAGTAGATCCTGTAGGGAGGCAGGAAAAAACCAGATTTATGGCTAACGAAAATTGTTATGTCCGTCCGTCCTGGGACGAGTATTTTATGGAAATAGTAGCGGCGGTTTCCCGGCGCGGCACCTGCGACCGGGGCCGGACCGGAGTGGTAATCGTGAAAAACAGGCGCATTATCGCGACCGGCTATGTCGGCGCGCCCGTGGGTCTGGCCCACTGCGACGATGTCGGGCACGAGATGCATACGGTAATGAACGAGGACGGCTCGAAAAGTCGTCATTGTATCCGCACCTCCCATGCTGAAATTAACGCTATCGCCCAGGCCGCCCGAGTCGGGGTATCGGTCGATGGCGGTACTCTTTATTGCAAGATGGCTCCCTGTTATACTTGCGCGAAAATGCTAATTAACTGCGGTATTGCCCGAGTCGTCAGTATGGTTGACTATCACGGCAGTGCCCGCAGTAAGGAAATTTTCGCTGAAGCCGGCGTCCAATTCAAAATCCTCCATAACCGCATGTCCACTTACGCCGATATGGACCCTGATACTCCTTCCCCGGTACCGCCGACTGACGACCTGAGTCAGCCCACCTCTCCGCCGATGGACCTGCCGGTGGAAAATCCCCTGCCCCCGGATTTTTCGAAAAATTTTTAATTATTCTGTCATCCTGAGATGCGAAGTGACGCGAGAATCCCGGCGCATTTTCTTATCGCTTCGTTGTCCCGCTAAATTTATATGAAACAATATTTAAATTTACTCCAACATATCATGGACTATGGCACCGACAAAGGTGACCGTACCGGAGTCGGAACCAGAAGCTGGTTCGGCTACCAGACCCGCTTCAATTTATCAGAAGGTTTCCCGCTCCTGACCACGAAAAAAGTTTTTATTAAGGGCATTATCCATGAGTTGCTCTGGTTTTTGAGCGGCTCGACCAATATTAAATATCTGGTCGATAATGATGTTAAGATCTGGAATGAATGGGCATACCAGAAATATATCGAAAAAAACGGGCTCAAGGATAAATATCCGATGTATTCCGATGCCTGGCATGAAAAATTGGACGAATTCGTCGCTAACGTGAAAAACGACGATAAGTTCGCCGAAGAATGGGGTGATTTGGGTCCGGTCTACGGAAAGCAATGGCGGCGCTGGGACGCCCCAGACGGGACTACAATTGATCAAATCGCGGAAGCGGTCGATATGATAAAGAATAGCCCTAATTCACGGCGTATTATCGTATCCGGCTGGAACGTTGGGGATATCAAGATGCTGATTGAAGATCCGACCGGCGCTCCCCCGCCCTGCCACACCCTATTCCATTTTTATGTCGCTAACGGGAAACTGTCATGCCTATTATACCAAAGAAGCTGTGATGTATTTCTGGGAGTTCCCTTTAATATCGCTTCCTATTCGCTTTTCACCATGATGATGGCGCATGTTTGCGGCTTACAGCCGGGCGAATTTATCCATACCTATGGGGACGTTCATATTTACAACAACCATTTCGAGCAGGTTAAAGAACAGCTTGCCCGTACGCCGAGAAATCTGCCGATTATGAAAATCAACCCGGAGATAAAAGATATCTTTAAATTCAAATACGAGGACTTTACTCTGGAGGGGTACGATCCTTATCCACCGATCAAAGCCCCGATTGCCGTATAAACTACTTTAAACATCTAATCAAATTTACCCACGAATATAAAAATAAAAATTCAAATTTACAAATTCGCGAATTTATTTGTGAATTTGTAGCAAGATTTGTATATTAGTGGGTTGATTTTCAATTTTATATGATTAAAATAACTTTAATGATGGTCATGACAGCCGACGGCAAGATCGCCCGAAATGATAAGCATTTCCCTGATTGGTCCAGTAAAGAGGATAAGCGCCTTTTTGCTCAAATCACTAAAGCTGCTGGAGTTGTAATAATGGGAGATAAAACATTTTTTACTATGCCTGGCCCGCTGCCCGGACGCCTCAATGTCGTATTTACCCAGAAAGAAAACCCACCCGCGACCGAGGGGGTAAAATGGGTAGCGGGCGAGATCGAGCCGGTACTGGCTGAACTGGAAAATCTGGGCTACACGGAAGCCGTCCTCGGCGGAGGGGCTTTTTTAAATTCCCAGTTCCTTGATAAAAAACTGATCGATGAAATCATCCTGACGATCGAGCCGAAGTTATTCGGCCAGGGATTATCCCTATTCAATAAAGGCTTCGATCTAAACCTGAAGCTCAAAGAAGTGAAAAAAATCAACGAGGACACAATTAATGTTAAATATAAAGTAATCTACTAGCTATGGAAAATAAAGTAATCGCGATCGTGGGCTTGCCTGGCTCCGGTAAGAGCGAGGTTATTAATTTTTTAACTGAAAAACACGGCTGGCCGAAAGTTTATTTCGGAGATGTTACTTTCGATGAAATGGGAAAAAGAGGACTTGAAATTAATGAAAAGAATGAAAGGATTGTACGAGAAGATTTACGGGCCAAATACGGTAAAGACCACTATGCCAAAAAAGTCATAGAAAAAATCAATCACCTGGCGGCCGACTCCCCTATCCTGGTTGAAAGTTTATATAGCTGGCAGGAATATCAAATGTTCGTCAACGAATACGGGAACCGTTTCCTGATAATCGCGGTTTATGCCTCACCCAAAACCCGATATAAACGGCTCGGAAACCGGCCGGTGCGCCCGCTAACGGCGGAAGAAGCGCGAGGCCGAGACTATGCTCAGATCGAGAACCTGACCCAGGCGAATGCGATCGCTATGGCCGACTATACGCTTGTCAATGAAAGTTCATTAGAAGATCTGCACAGACATATCGAAAATATTTTATCTGATTTTTAATTAACTTTTATCGTAGGGGCTAAAATATTTGGTCATCTTCACTGATTAAATAAAAATGAAAAAAGGCAAATTAATTGTAATCGACGGAACGGACGGTTCCGGCAAGGCCACGCAATCTAAACTGCTCTTGAAACGCCTGAAACAGGCCGGCTATAAAGTGGCGGTAGCGGACTTCCCGCAATACGGGAAGAAATCCGCCGGTTTAGTGGAAGAATACCTGAACGCCAGGTACGGTACAGCTAAGGCGGTCGGCCCGTACCGGGCTTCGGTTTTCTACGCTGTTGACCGTTATGATGCGAGTTTTAAAATTAGAAAATGGCTTGATGAGGGCCGGATCGTCGTATCCAACCGCTATGTCGCCTCCAATATGGCACACCAGGGCGGGAAGATAAAAAACCGGA
>CAZYKS010000039.1:0-1015 GCA_964648375.1 uncultured Gammaproteobacteria bacterium
CCCCGATCATCGGCCAACTGAAAAACCGTACGACTTATTTTCATAACGAAGGGATTGTGGTTATATTGATCGGGGATTAAGTCGAAATCATGGAGGGAATTTCGCGTAATCATCTGATGGCGCGCCTGCCAAAAAAATTAATGAAGAAAACAATATTTATAATTTTAATCGTTTTGCTTGTGATCATAGCCGGGTATGATATTTATTCGGTTGTACGGAATAACAATAACCCGGCGATCGGTAATAATTCCGCCGGGGTAAAAAATTATCGGATCGGGATCATAGCCGAAGCCGGAATAGCGGATACGATTATCGACGGGTTTAAAGACGGTATGGTGGAATTGGGATATAACGAAAATAAAAACGTAAGTTATTATCCGGCCACTATCGACAATACCGGCAGTGATGATATAAACCAAATTTTTAGCGGGTTAGCCGCCCACCAGCCGGATTTAATCTATACCGTCGGCGCCTCATTAACTAAAGAGGCGTTCGACTATTTCAAGGATAAACCGATTGTATTTGACCTATCCATCAGTCCGATTACCGCCGGGTTTACGGACAGCTATTCTTCGACCGGAAACCGGATTACCGGATTTACCAGTTTGGCGGACGAACTGGCGCCTAAGCGTTTGGAAATAATGAAAGATAGCTTTCCCGGCCTTAGTACTGTTACCCTTTTTTACGATTCCGGAAACGATTATGCGCTACCGACACTCGCCCGGATTCGCGCCGCCGCCGCCGAGTTGGGGATTACCCTGGATGAGAACCGGATTACAGGTAGCGAGGGGCTCAAAACGATATTAAACCGGGAAACACCGGGCGCGACCGACGGTTATTTTATCATTCCGGACCGGATAGTCGAAGACAATATCGATTTAGTGGTCAAACGGGCGGATGAGCTGGGGTTACCGATAATGGCGGATACGGCCGAACTAGCCAAGGAGGGTGTGACAATTACCTATGGCGCCAATTATTACGATTTGGGAAAGCGCAGCGCCATGACGGTTAATAA
>CAZYKS010000039.1:1025-7274 GCA_964648375.1 uncultured Gammaproteobacteria bacterium
TAACCGGTTATCAGCCCGGACAGCTGCCGATCGAAACGCCTAATAGCCTGGAGCTGGTGGTGAATAAAACCAGCCTGAAAAACAATAACCTCATAATCAGTCCGGACATGATCGGCCTGGTCAATAATTTCATCCAGTGATCTCCCATTAAACAATAAACGTAAAATCCATATCCGATGAAGGTTTTTATCAAAAAAATAAAATATTTATTCGAAAACAAACCTTTTATCCTGACCTGGGCCATTGTCGGACTGGTCAGTTTAGTGCTGGTATTCGCTTATTTCAGTTTTTTTCGACCCAGCCTGATAAGTATCGGACAGCGGATCACGTCTCTACATCTGGAAATAGCGGAAAATTCTAAAAACCGGATCGAAGGATTTCTTAACGAAAATATCAACGGACTGGACCAATTATCCCAGGCGCTATCGGTAGTCGATGATTTATCCAAACAAAAGACGATTATCGCCAAATTCATCAAAGATAATAATTGGTTTACGGATATTTCCGTAATCGACTCCAGCGGCCGGGAAACCCTGAAATTATCCCAATATGATTATATCGGCCCTAACGATTTGTCGGACGTCTCGCAATATGAGTATTTTATCGATGCCGCGAACGGCCGGAATTTCATGAGCCAGGTGTATACGAACGACAAGGCGGTCCCCTTAGTGACGATCAGCCTGCCGATCAGGGATAATATCAACGATATTAACGGAGTATTGTCGGCGCAGTTGTCGCTCAGGAAAATATGGGAAATCATATCCGATATCCAGGTCGGAAACGGCGGCCAGGTTTATCTGGTCGATTCACTCGGCTATATTATCGCCCATCCCGATATCTCATTGATCCTGAACAAGACCAATGTCGCCAGCCGCAGCGCCGTTGAACAGGTAATCAGCCAAAAACAGATGGTTTTGGGGCTGGACAGCAACGAAGAGTACGTCAATGAAGCCGGCAGGCTGGTATATGTCGTGGGCCTGCCGTTATCCGGCCAGGGCTGGGGAGTGTTTGTTGAAGATCCGGTCAACGATGCCTGGGCGTCATATCAAAAGATCAGGGCTACGGGGATAGTCCTTGGGTTCGTTACTTTCATTATGGTATTGTTCCTGGTGATTAACGCCCAGGTATTGAATAACCTGTTCCGCGACCTCAGGAAGGGCAGGCAATTATTGACGGTTGAAATCGACAAACGGACGAATGAGCTGGTCGAGCTTGACCGCACCACTAAACTGCTGGTACGGCGCGACCTGGAATTAAGCGTAACTAACCGCGAGCTCGATAAGAAGATCGAACAGCAGGAAAATTCGGAAAAGTCGCTCCTGCGGGCATTTTCGGATATCCAAACGGCCCACCGGGATGTCGAGGAGGAAAAAAATAAAACCGAAGCGATCATCAATAATTTTATTGACCCGATCATCGTTTTGGATGATGCTAAGCGCATCTCACTCTTTAATCCCGCGGCCAGGAGGATATTCGGCATGACCGATAAGGATTTAGGCAAAAAAGTCGACGATAAAGACGATTACAGCATCGAAAATTTCAAGGAACTGATTGGAAAGGTATTTACCGTAAAAAAACTGAAATACACGGAATCCGACCAGGGCATGATCGAGGAAGTCGAATTCAAACAAGGAGAAGAAAATATATATTATAAAGTGGTGACCGCGGACGTGAGAAGTTCCCAGGGTGATTATCTCGGCATTATGAAAATATTTTATGACGTGACCAGGGAAAAAATGATTGATAAGCTTAAATCCGAATTCATTTCAATCGCGGCCCATCAGCTGCGGACCCCCTTATCGGCGATCAAATGGGTAATTAAAATGGTGCTGGACGAGGACGTGGGCAAGCTGAATGCGGAGCAGCTCGATCTTCTGAGCAAGGGCTATAAAAGCAACGAACGGATCATCCGCCTGGTGAATGACCTCCTGAACGTATCGCGCATCGAAGAGGGACGCTTCGGCTATGTATTCGAGAAGCAGGATATCATGACCATCATTAATCCGGTTGTCGAAGGCGTTGAGAGCTTAATCGATAAAAACCATGTCAAATTCAAGATCAATAAACCCGCGAAATTGCCGCTGGTGATTTTCGACAAAGATAAATTGACGCTGGTGATCCAGAACCTGCTCGATAATGCCGTAAAGTATACGCCCGAGTACGGTAAGATCGAAATAAATATTACCGAAACGGGAAAATTCCTGCGTATTGCCGTAAAAGATAACGGAGTAGGTATTCCCGAGAAAGACAAAGCCAAGCTGTTTTCAAAATTTTTCCGGGCAACGAACGTAATTAGGATGCAGACCGAGGGCTCGGGTTTAGGGTTATTTATAGTGAAAAATATTGTTGAAAAACACGGCGGCACGATCGCGATCGACAGCAAGGAAGGGGTGGGTACGGAGTTCAGTTTCAAACTGCCGATTGCCTGAAGCGGTCTCGAATTTTGGGGCGTTCGGGGACTATTTATCGAAAAACGACTACTTATCCGAAATGTGCCGGGCCAGTATAACGGTTTGACTTTACGCGAAATATATTATAAAATATACTTAATATTATATCCATTTAAATAGCTATAAATAAAATCATATGGGGGAAGAAATAAGCAAAATATTGATCATTGAAGATGAGAACGCGTTGTCTGATGTCCTAAAAACAAAATTAACGAAAGAAGGGTTTGAGGTAAGTACGGCGGAAGACGGCCTTAAGGGATATGAGATGATAAACAAAATTAAGCCGCATTTAATCCTCCTGGATATCGTAATGCCGAAAATGGACGGTTATGAGGTTCTGGAAAAACTGAACAATGACAATAACCGGACGCCGGTTATCATCATTTCCAATTCGGGCCAGCCGGTGGAAATAGAAAAAACCAAAAAACTGGGTGCGGTCGACCATCTGATTAAAACCGAATTCGATCCCCAGGAAGTGATTACCAAAGTTAAAACTCAGCTCGGCATCGGTACCGGCGCTAAAACCGAAGACGGAGAAGAGGCTGAGATCAAACCGGTCGTTAAAGGGAAAGACGTCCGGGATGACATCGGTGTCCGGGTCCTTTTAGTCGAAGATGATAATTTTTTAAGGAGCATCTGTTCGAAAAAATTAGTCAAAGAAGGATTTACGGTTTATGAAGCGCTGGATGGGGAAATGGCTTTGCAGGAGGTGGGTAAAATCAAACCGGACATCGTCCTCCTGGATATCATTTTACCGGCGATCGACGGTTTTGAGGTTCTGACTAAAATCAGGCAAAATACCGATAAGACCATCGCCAATATCCCGGTAATTATGCTCTCCAACCTGGGGCAGGACGATGATATTAAAAAAGCGCTGAGTATCGGCGCGAACGACTATCTGGTCAAAGCCCATTTCACCATAGAGGAAATAGTGGCTAAAGTGAAGAAGATACTGAACATATAAAATGCTGAATCGGTTTAAGGGAATAATACTTTTATATTCCCTACGAATCAACAAATCCTTTCACGAATTCACGAATACGACTGAAAAGGGCAGGATGTTAATTGCAAAAAGTGCAATATTAGATGTATTCGTTATATTCGTGAATTGATTTGTTGATTCGTAGGGCATTTAGTAATTAGAAGCGAATAAACACCTCCTCCCCGGGGTTTTTTTATTTGCCTTTTAGCCGTAAAAACGGTAAAGTTTATTTATGAAGAAGCATAATATTCCGGAGCTAGTGGCTCCGGCCGGGAACCTGGAAAAAATGAAAACCGCCTTTGCCTATGGGGCTGATTCTGTTTATGCCGGCATTCCCGCTTATTCCCTGAGGGCCAGGGTAAATGATTTTACCGATGCGCGGCTGAAAACCGGAATCGCCTATGCGCACTCCCGGGGAAAGAAATTCTACGTCACCATCAATATTCTCGCCCACAACCGCCAATTCAAGAATTTACCCCGGCATATAGAAAAACTCAGGCTTTATGATCCGGATGGAATTATCTTATCCGATCCAGGAGTCCTGGCCGTGGTAAAACGAATCTGGCCCGGCGCGAAATTGACCTTAAGCACCCAGGCAAATTGCATTAACCTGGAATCCGCCCGGTTCTGGCACCAGCAGGGGATCGGCCGGATAATTTTAGGGCGCGAAGTCGCCATCCATGATATCAGGGAAATTCATGCCGCTCTTCCCACGCTGGCTCTGGAAACTTTCGTGCACGGCGCTTTTTGTATGGCTTATTCGGGGCGCTGCCTCTTATCCGGGTATTTAAGCGGACGGAGCGCCAATCTCGGCGATTGCGCCCAGCCTTGCCGCTGGCCGTACCGGACCGCGGGCGAAGACGGGGAGCTGGTGCTCGAGGAGGATAAGCACGGCAGCTATATTCTCAATTCCCGGGATTTATGCTTAATCGAAAAACTGCCGGAGATCATCCGCGCCGGTGTAACGGCGGTCAAGATCGAAGGCCGGGCCAAAAGCCCCCATTATCTGGCGACCGTCATCGGCGCTTATCGCCGGACCCTGGATTCGATTGAAAGCGGGAAAGACCGGAGTGGGAAGGAGAAGGAATTTTTATACCAGGAATTGTCCACCAAGCTGGCGCACCGCGGTTATACCCGGGGATTCATGTTCGGCGAGGGTAAAAATGCGCAGAATACCCTCGCATCCCACGAAAGCTGTAAGTGGGAGTTTTGCGGGCAAATTTTAGAAAATAAGAATAAAAAGAAAAATAAGATATATAAGATAAATAAGAATAAATATGAAATTCATGTGAAAGTGCATAATACTTTGAAAGTCGGGGATTGGGTTGAGATATTAATGCCGGTTTATGATATAATTAAGATGAGGATTGAGACGATGTGGAATAGCGAAACCGGGGAGGAAATCAAGGAAGCGCACGGGGGGCAGGGACGGGTGATAATAATGGAAACGAACAGGGAAGCGCCGGAATATAGCGTTTTAAGAAGAAAAATTGTTAAAAAGTAATTGGTAATTTGAAATTGGTAATTTGGATTAGTTAATTACATCTGAAGAAAATTATCAAATTACATATTACCAATTACAACGCCTATGATCGCATACATAAAAGGGAAAATCATTAATATTGGCCCCGGTTACATCATCGTTCAAACCGGGGATGTCGGCTATCAGGTCCATGTCAATCAGGCCCTGTACGATGAGCTGGAAGTCGGCGCGGAAATCGAATTATATACCCACCAGTACGTGCGGGAAGACGCTTTGGATTTGTACGGTTTTAGGAGCTTGGATGAACTCGAAATGTTCGAGCTGTTATTATCGATTTCCGGGATCGGTCCGAAGTCGGCCTTAGGCGTACTGGCGATAACCGGCATCGACCAGCTAAAGGAAGCGATCGCCCAGGGCGACTCATCCCTCCTCACTAAAGTTTCCGGAGTAGGCAAGAAGACCGCCGAACGGGTAGTACTGGAGCTGCGGGAAAAAGTCTCCCGCCTGCTTCCGGCGGGCGCTAAATCCGGCGGTGTCCGGGTAAGCGGCGATGAGATCGACGCTTTGATGGCGCTCGGTTATTCGCTCAGCCAGGCCCGGGAGGCGCTTAAGCAGGTGGACAGCGGGGTAAAGGACAGCGGGGAGCGGATCAGGCAGGCGCTTAAAAAATTGGGAAAATGATTATTATTATTCCATTTGCCGATGCAGTTTTTAGAGATTAAATCCAGAGAGCAACTAAACAGTTTTGTCGCGGCGCAGGGACATAGCCGATTTTTGCAGTCCTGGGAATGGGGGGAATTCCAGGAACAGGCCGGGAATAAAGTGGTTAGGTTGGGGATCGAAGACCAGGGAGGGTTGGTAGCGGCCGCTTCGTTAATCAAAAAAAGTTTGCCTGGCACTAAGAGTTATTTTTATTGTCCGCATGGTCCTGTTTTCGGAAATTGGAAATTGGAAATTGGAAATTTGTTATTGGATAAAATTAAACAACTAGCTAAAAGCGAAAAAGTTATATTTTTACGCTACGAACCAAAAGAAGAGAAAGAAAACCCAATTTCCAATTTCCAATTTCCAGTTACAAAAACAATTGATGTGCAGCCAAGCAGGACGATTATCCTGGATCTGGGCAAATCGGAAGATGAGCTTTTAAACGCCATGCACCAGAAAACCCGCTATAATATCCGGCTGGCCGAGCGTAAGGGCGTGAGCGTTACTGAAGCCCGGGAGACTGAAGCGGATTTCGATGAATTTTGGCGGCTGATGGAAGCTACCCGGGAGCGGGACGGATTTCGATTGCACGATAAGAAATATTATAATGCCATGCTGGTTAGCGGAGG
>CAZYKS010000040.1:0-7271 GCA_964648375.1 uncultured Gammaproteobacteria bacterium
AATAATTTGATAAATTTATTATCCGATTAAATAATTTATTGAAAATTGATTATTAATTATCAGGTAAATTAGAAATCCATGGAATAATTTCTATTATCTGTTTACTGTTTACTGCTATCTGTTTACTATATAAAATATGTCTCTATCCATCGGCATCGTGGGCCTGCCTAACGTGGGCAAGTCCACCCTGTTTAACGCCTTAACCAAAAAAAGCGCGGACGCGTCCAATTATCCCTTCTGTACCATTGACCCGAACGTCGGAGTCGTCGAGGTGCCGGATGAACGCCTGGAAAAAATCGCGGCCGTATCCAAGCCGAAAAAAATTATTCCGACCGTAATCGAGTTTGTCGATATTGCCGGCCTGGTTAAAGGCGCGCACGCAGGTGAAGGCCTCGGGAATAAATTCCTGGCCAATATCCGCGAATGCAATGCGGTTGTAGAAGTGATCCGCGATTTCGAGGATAAGAATATCACCCATGTCCATGGCAAAATCGACCCCGCCCATGACCGCACCATTATCAACCTCGAGCTTATAATGGCGGACCTGCAAACGGTCGCTAAACGGCTGGAAAAAACCGCCAAAGACGCGAAAAGCGGCAATAAAGATACGCTTAAGGAAAAAGCCCTCCTGGAAAAATTAAAACAGCACCTGGAGCAGGAAAAACCGGCCCGGGAACTCACATTCGACGACGATGATATCAAATTCATCAAAGGCCTGAACCTGATCACGGTCAAACCGGCGCTCTTTATCGTTAACCGGATAGAAACCGATAATTCGCCGGGGACGCCGCCCGCGCTGCCGGGCGTGAGCGCGGACGCGATCATCCCCCTGAATGTCAAGCAGGAGCAGGAAATCGCTACTCTTCCGGAAGAGGAGCAGGCGGAATTCATCCGCGAGCTCGGACTCGAGCTAAGCGGCCTCGATAAACTGATCCAATCTTCTTATAGGCTCCTGAACCTGATCACTTTCTTTACCACCGGTCCGGACGAAACCCGCGCCTGGACCGTAAAAGCCGGCGCTAAGGCCCCGCAGGCGGCCGGAGTAATCCATACGGATTTCGAAAAGGGCTTTATCCGGGCGGAAATAATGAACTGGGAAAAATTCATTACCGCCGGCTCGGAAGCGGCCGCCCGGGACCAGGGATTAATGAGAACTGAGGGCAAGGAGTATATAATCCAGGACGGGGATATCTGTCATTTTTTGTTCAATAAATAAAATAAAAAAATCGTTGTAGGCGAGACGTCGACGTCTCGCCTACAACGATTTTTTTATTTACCTGGATATTTAATTTGAATCAATCTTTTCTGGGTAGTTCTAACACCACAACCTCCCGCCATACCTTCTGCCCTTCCCGGCCGTAAACAATCGTATTCCGTTCAGTCAGCTTAATCGCTTTATGACCACGCAACTCCTTCGGAACCGGATTTACGATTCTAAAACCGCCGAGATCAGGCCGCAGATGCCTATCGGAAGGCGCGGTTTGCAAACCCCGCCTTCCTGGTGCGGCATTGGTAAATACCGGAAATATTATAACTACTCGCCCGCCCGGTTTCAGGACTTTCCTGAATTCGCTTAAACTGCGCGAATATAAGCCTTCCAGCTCTTTTATCACACGCGCAGTATCGATCTTCCCCCGCTGCGGCCCCAGATAAGGTTCGGTCACGATCGCATCAATCATATGAAGCGGTATCAGTTCCGATAACCGGGAGGCGTCTTGTATGTATATTCCGCATTCCGAATTCCGCATTCCGAATTCCTCTTCCGTCCATTTAATATTCATTGTCGTATCTTTAACCGCCTTTTCCGAAATATCCGCGCCAATCAGATTCTCATACCCCATTAACATGGCTTCGGTCAGAATCGTACCGGAACCGCAAAAGGGATCGAGAATAACTATATCTTGCAAACCATATTGTAGGCGCGACGTCGACGTCGCGCCTACAATATGGTTTTCCGAGATAGACAAGGCCAAATTAATCATGATCTGCGCCAGCTTAGGGGGCAGCATCCCGGACCGGTCGTCGCGGGCCGGCCGGCCGTAATCGCGGAAAGATAAGGTTTTGAACGGCTGTACGGCAAGTGTCTTTCCGATCATTAAATTATTACCATCCGCGATAAACACCACCTCGATCCCGCCAGCCACTAATTTATTCTGTTCGACCACAACGCTCGACAAAGTTTTTTCCCGGCTGGTCACCCAGCGGCTGTTCAGGTTCATTTCACGCAAATGTTTTTTTATGTCCATAGCTAGCTTATCGGTCCGGAATTTACCGGGGCCGTAGTATGAAAATCCGAACTTAAATTTACCGCTGCCCGGTGATAACTGCGGTTTGATGCCCGCCAATAGCGCCTGGTAATCGCTTTTTGTTGCCTCGGCAACGATTTCTCCGATCTTGATCGTCCCACCCACGCGTTTTATCAATTCCGAAGCCTTAATCTCATTTTCTGATTCTAAAATAAAAACATCGCCAGATACTAAGTGTCCTACTCGGACTCCATAGCCATTTTGGCGAAGGGGGCTAGGACACTTAGTGTCTTCTACGCTTCCCAATCCGAATACCGCCGACAACTCAGCCATAGAAAGAGTCGGATTAGAACCCAGTATGAAAAAATATTTACGATTTTTCATAGACATAAATAGCGATCTCCTTATCCGTCGGTTTATCGACTTGGACTGGGGTCCAGCCCTGGATCGGAAAAGCGTAAGAGATTATCCGGCTGCCGCTTTTCAGCTCACGCGACAATTTTCGCTCGAGCTTGCCGGTTAATCTTTCCGGCGAAGCGGAAAACATATAGACCGCGTCAGCCGCAGTTAAATCGGCTGCAAACAAATTCCTGTATTTAAATTCCAGCCGCCGGTTACCGCTTAGATACTGCCTCAGTTTGCTGATTAAATAAAATGGGATAGCGAGCTCAACCCCGACCGCCCGGGCCTCGGAGTTGGCGGCTATATAGGCGGCTACCCGGCCGTCGCCGCACCCGAGATCATAAAATATTTCTCCCGGCTCGAGCCGCGTTAAGCTCGCAATGCGCGGCAAATCCCGCTTACGGGTCGGCACCCACGGAGCCAGGGAAAAGCTGGCCCAGGCGACGCTCGCTAAAATAATTAAGCCTAATAAATAAATCAGCCACCCCATAAATTCATGAAAATATGAAATAAAATGCCAACAGGCCGGTCACGGCGATTTCCGCAAGCGGCGTCAGACCGACCCCGAAGACTTTCGGCATGGCCGGAGCATATTGCCAGCGTTTCCGCTTCAGGGAAATGCGCTCGTCCAAAAAAGAAAACGCCAAACCCAGCGCTATAAACAATAACATCTGATAAAAATTATCGAGGATAGCGCCACCCTTGAATATAACAACGGTGACAATATAAAAAACAGCGATTATGGCGCTGTCCTTGGCTGACATTATCAGCATCGCTCGGCGGTATCGAAAAAAATCCATCTCCAGGCAGGTCGTATACAGGCGGCTATGGAGCACTTCCCAGGCTAGGTTGATTAAAAATGCGGATATAACCAATTTAATTAAAATAAACTGCATAAAATCTTTTATTGCTCGCTTTTAGGGCTATCCTCCAGGTCCAACACGTATTTATCCTTACCATATTCCAGGGCATCGTTATCAACGCCCGGTAAAGACGTTTTTTTCAGTTTAGCTATCAGAATACCCAAGAGGCAGGAGAATAAATACAAAACGAAAAAACCGATTAAAAAAGAAGCGAAAAACACGCTATCGCTTAAAGTAAGCGTCCCGGTAAAAACCTCCATAAGCACTACCAGCGACGCTAAAAATATGAAAATCAGGGGATAATGGCCGGGCACGATCAGGTCCCCGGCATCCGGCGCCGGAGTGGACTTAAGGTAAGGGATAAAAAACAGAATCGAAAACAGGACAATAAACACAATCACTTTATATTTATCCGGCTTTAAAAATAATTTGAAAGTCATATATTATATCCAACCGATGTTTCTAACTTATTGTTTCCAATACCGTTTTCACGGTATTCGCATTCTAATTCGCAGTATTCGCATTATATTGGTTATTGTTACCCTTTGAATTCCAGTTTATTCTATCTATACTTTAGCAAAAAATTCCCGCTCTTGCAATTTAATTATATTTATGATAAAGTATTAAACAGTTAAAATTTAATTCCTTTCCCATGCCCCATCCGACCGTTTGGGGCGGTACTGGGCTTTTAAGCTCAGCACCAAAGGTATTCTCATTTATGTCCCTGAATGAGCCGGGCATCAATCATGCTTAGGCTAGAGAATATCCGGGACATTTTTATTTTTATATTAATGTTGGGAAAGGTTGCCGATAGTTATCGGAAGTTAAACGACCGAGATTATGATTGCAGCCTCTGCCAACTTCTAAAAAACTTCAGCAACCCCTGCCAACTTCTAAAAACTATGTCTAAAACCAAATCAACCATCATCCCCCATTACGAACTTCTGTATATCGTCTCCAATAAATTTTCAGAGGAAGAGCTAAAGCCGATCATGGACAAAGTCAGAAAACTGGTGAGCGGCCAGGGCGGTAACATTACCTTTTCGGAAGAATGGGGGAAAAAACACTTAGCTTATCCGATCGAACATTTTAACCACGGTTATTACACTCTGCTGGAATTCGATCTCGACGGCGAAAAACTCGCTAAAATCAACCGCGAACTGAAACTGATGAATGAAGTCCTGCGATTTCAGATCGTCAAAAAACGGGTCAAAACGGTAGCGCAAATGAAAGCGGACCAGAAAATCGCGGAAAAAATCGCGGCCCGGGAAACCCGTGAAGCTAAGGAAAAAGAGGTCGAAACGGAAGACAAAAAAGATAAAAAGAAAGTGGACCTTAAGGAACTCGATGAAAAACTCGATAAAATCCTGGATACGGATGATCTGCTATAAAATTATATATATAAACTTAATAATTAATCCGTAATTGTCCTTCTTATCAACACTGGGGGCAATGTCGGAAAAAAGCTTATGGATTTAAACAAAGCCATGATTATCGGCCGTTTAACCCAGGACCCGGAGGTCAGAACCACTCCGGCCGGGGCAACCGTCACCTCATTCAGCGTCGCCACTAATTTAATGTGGACCGACCAGGCGGGTCAAAGGCAGGAAAAGGTTGAATTCCATAATATCGTTGCGTGGCGCCGGTTAGCCGAAATTGCCGGCCAATATTTGAAAAAAGGGCAAAAAGTCTATATCGAAGGCCGGCTGCAAACCCGCAATTGGGTAGGTCAGGACAACCTCAAGCGCTACCGCACGGAAATTGTCGCCGACAACCTGATCATGCTGGACCGCCCGGGTGGCCAGGCCGCGCCGGCTGCAAGCGAACAGCCGCCGGTACCGGGCGAGGAGCCGATTATCGACGTTAATGCTGATACTAACCCGGTGGAAGACGAAATTAAAGTCGAAAACATTCCGTTTTAAATAAGACGGCGGAAAACAGATAACGGAATAAAATTCTGCTTACTGTTTACTGCTTACTGTTTACTAATATATGAATAACACAATCAAAACCAAAAAGGTTTGCCATTTTTGCGTAAACAATATCAACGATATCGATTATAAGGATACGCAATTACTGAGGCGCTTTACCAACGTTTACCAGAAAATTTTACCGCGCAAACGGACCGGCGCCTGTTCCTGGCACCAGCGCAAACTAGCCACCGCCGTAAAGCGGGCGCGGATAATGGCCTTATTGCCGTATACAGATAACCAATAATGCTGTTTTGTTCGTTCGAGCAGGTGTCCTCACCTGCGAGAAAACAAAACACGGTGCGTTGATAAATCGCGGGTGGGGACACCCGCTCCGACATTAACATTATGTTAGAATTAAACCAAATCAAGCCCGGCAAAGTGATCCAGGTCAATAACGAGCCGTATATTGTCGTTAAAACCGACCATCATAAGATGGGGCGGGGTGGCGCCGTGTTAAAAACCAAATTGCGCAATCTGGTAAGCGGAAATATGCTTGATAAGACTTTCCAGGGTAACGATAAAGCCGAAGAAGCCGATACCAACAAGAAAAAAGCGAATTTCATGTATAAAGACGAAAACGAAGCCTATTTTATGGATAATGAATCGTATGAACAATTCACTATAGCGCTAGAACAGGTTGGTGATAAGCAAAAATTCCTTCTGGACGGCACTGACGTGGACATACTTTATTTCAATAATAATCCGGTCGCGGTCGAACTGCCGATCAAGATGAAATTCAAGGTAACCGAAGCGGCCCCGGGGGTAAAAGGCAATACGGCCGGAAACGTCACCAAAAAGGTAAAAATCGAAACCGGTGCCGAAGTCACCGCGCCTTTATTCATTAACGAAGGCGACGAGATTATCATTAATATCGATAAGGAAGAATACGTGGAACGAGCCTAGATAATTTTAGATTTAAGATTTAGGATTTCAGATTTATTTTCAATATAAAACTCGGTAATAAATTATTACCGAGTTTTTATTTTTAACCTTAAATAAGAATTACCTACTCTTCCAATTCCCGCGCCTTTACTTCGCTCATTATTTTCTTCCTGAGTTCTTTCATAAGTTTTTTGTCGGCCCGTAAAAAGCGTTTGGCGTTTTCCCGGCCGACGCCAAATTTAATATCTTCAAATGAGTAAGAATTGCCGGATTTGTTGATTACGCCGTAAATAACGCCGGTATCCAATAGATCGCCGGAAAGGGAAATCCCCTCGTTGTACATAATATCGAATTCGGTGGTCTTGAACGGGGCCGCTACCTTATTTTTGACCACTTTCGCCTTCACCCGGTTTCCGATGATCTTATCGCCTTGTTTGATCTGGGCCGCGCGCCTGACTTCTATGCGCACCGAGGAATAGAATTTTAAGGCCGTGCCGCCGGTGGTGGTTTCGGGGTTGCCGAAAAATACACCGATCTTAAGCCGGGTCTGGTTGATGAAGATTACTACGGTTTTCGATTTAGCCACTACGCCCGTCAGTTTCCGCAGCGCCTGGCTCATCAGGCGCGCCTGCAGAGCCATATGCTGGTCGCCCATTTCCCCTTCGATCTCTTTCTGCGGTACCAGCGCGGCTACGCTATCGATCACCACGATATCCACGGCGTTCGAGCGCACCAAGGTTTCCAGAATTTCCAGGGCTTGCTCACCGGTATCCGGCTGGGAAATCAGCATATCCTTGACGTTAATCCCGATCTTAGTCGCATAATCCGGATCGAGTGCGTGCTCGGCATCAATAAATGCGGCAATCCCGCCCTGCTTTTGGATCTCGGCCACTACATGCTGGGCC
>CAZYKS010000041.1:0-7182 GCA_964648375.1 uncultured Gammaproteobacteria bacterium
GGCGCGGGGTAATGAGCCGCAGGTGGAAAAAGCGAAAAACTTGATTATGGCCGCGGTAATCGGTTTGATAATCGTGTTAGCGGCGTACGCTATCAGTATTTTCGTGGTCGATATCGTATCGAAGCAGACTTTAACCCCAACCGGTCAATAATAATTATTGAATTTATGTTTAAATATTTGAAAAAAACATTAATTTTGATTATACTATTCAGTTTAATTATTTCCGTTTTTATCCTGCCGGTGATGGCTGCCAACCCGACTACCGATACGCTCAAATCAGTCGGGGAAAAATCCGGATACCAGGCCGGTGATGCTGAATCCGCTAACAAGACTTTTACCGACCTGGCCGGCCAGGTAGTTAAAGCGTTTTTAAGCTGGCTCGGGATCGTTTTTTTGGTGTTGATGCTTTACGGCGGCTATAATTGGATGATCTCGGCCGGGGACGAATCAAAAGTCGATAAAGCGAAAGAAACGATTAAGAATGCCATTATCGGGATTATAATCACGGCCGGCGCTTATGGCATTTGGGCGTTTGTGGCCAAGTTTATTTTATGAATTTATGAACAGGGGGTTGCAGCCCCTTGTATATTGGCGAGTAATTCCTTGTTGATTTGAGCAAAATTCAATTTTATGAATAAATTCTTAAAAATTGTCTGGTATAATTTAGTTATATTTTTTTCATCTCTAGTAAGTATCAAGTATGCTTTAGCCGGACTATTGAATGACGACCTGAAACAGGAAGTGAATACGGTAACCGGTAATTTGGCGGATTCATCCGGTTTTGACAGAAATACTGACTTGGCCAGTGTAGTATCTAAAGTAATCAGCGCTTTTCTGGCACTATTGGGAATTATTTTCGTGATCTTGATCATAATCGCCGGCTATAATATGATGATCGCGTCCGGGGACGAGGAAAAAATAAGAAAATCGAAAGATACGATCCGCCGTGCCATCATCGGCCTGATCATCACTATCGGTGCTTACGCCATTACCTGGTTTGTCTTTACCAATTTGCCGGGTAACGGCGGGATGGATGTTACATAAATACCTATTAAGAATTAAAAATATAAAAAGGATGTTTTTTGTAACATCCTTTTTTCATTCATAAAGGTTTAATTTTAGTTTACCCTATTTACGGTAAATAAAACATCAATTGCTATACCCGCTAAATATTTTTTATATCCGGCTCCTTCTCCATTATAATTTCTTCTAAATTTATCAAGAGGATAAATTCTTTCGGTAGTTTTGCCGTCTAAACTGTATAACATTAGTTCATATGGTATATTTTTAACAGCAATAATATCATATCCTCCATTAGGTTTTAGAATAAATTTTTGGCCGGGAAATTCGGGGTGAAAAAAGTAAATGCTTTTACGAGGATCATTGTTTATGATTCCAATTCGGTATCCTGCATTTTTTTCATTTGAACCGTTGCCAGAAGAATATAATTTATCGAATAAATCGGCCCGTTTTTTTATCTCATATGCACGGGCCAAGGTGATGGCCCCTTCGTCTTGATCGAATAAGCTGAAGTTGCGTCCTTGATGCGTAATAATACCCGGTCGGGTAGTATCCAGTCTTGATTCCCTTGTCCCAAATGCACATCCAGAAGTACCGAAGATACAAACAATAAGCATTAGCACCAGAATATTTTTCATAATTCCCCCTATATTTTTATTGTTGTGTTTAAATGACCAGAATCATATTATAATAGCAGTTTTAATATATTTTGTCAATAGTTTTCGCATAAACCTTCTTAAATACGTAGAGACGCGCCATGGCGCGTCTCTGTGCGTTGATATTTAATTTAAGCATTATTTCACCGGCTTATAAAAAACGTTTTTACCGGTCTGGCCGAACTGGACCAGTTTTCCCTGTTTTTCCAGCCGATCAAGGTATTCGCGCGCCCAATTATCCGTATAGCCGGTTAGGTCCCGGACGTCCTGATTATCGATTCGGTTATGTTCGCGTGCGAATGCCAGGATTTTTTCCTCGTTAGCCTCGACCCGGGCATGGCGTTTTTCGTTGGCCCGGCCCAGCATCTCTAAGAGTTTATTGCGGAAACGGGTTTTAAAATCATCGGTGGCTTCACTGTGGGCGCGGGTTATTGCCGGCGAGGACATCGCTGGAGCCGGAATATTTCCGGACGGAGCCTTTTCCGAATCAGACTCCTGGCCGGATACTGGCGCCGGTAAATCCACGCCCTTGGTATAAACTTCGGGCAAAGGCGCCTTATCTTCCTCGGCTACGATTACCTCGTCCGCTTGTTCTTTTTCCGATTCCGGCAATTCGGGTTCCGTTTCGATAACTTCGTCCGGTTTGATATCCGAAGGCTGGTGCGGCAGTTCGACTTCCCCCTCGACCTCGCTCCTGGCATGATCACCGGTTTCACCCTCCTCAGCCTCACTTCGCGCCGGCGGGAGAGGCTGGGTCGGTGGGGCAGACGCGCCAGACCCGTCCGGAATTGGCGATAGAGACGGTACCGACGTAGACTGGCCCCCAATTGCGCTTCCCCCGACTGCGCTCGGAACAGGCGGAACAGACGCCTCGATTCCGCTAATTACGGGCGGGGCAGCCGGCGCTGGCGTGACAGTCGGGATTGAATCGGTAATTTCCGGGGCTGGTCCCTTGATCTCTCCGCTATTCCCATCTTCGGAAACGCCTGCTCCTTGATTTTGCTTTTGAATAATTTCTTCACTCATACTATTAATTGTACCAGAAAACGACAATTAATAAAGTATCATAAAAACATATAAAAAAAGAAAAACACGGAATATCCGTGTTAATCTGTATTTTCAAACTGTGCAGATCTGTATTAAAGCGCTGATAGATAGCATAATAATATTATTCGGTAAAATATTTAATAACGGATTTCTATTTTTCACCTTTCATTTTATCGTGGATCTTCTTGGCGCCGATCGCTCCGGCGATCAGGGCCGCCGCGCCGGCAATCCCGCCGATTATTTTCTTTTTTGTCATATCATCCGCGGCATCGTACTTAGCCTTAGCTTTCTCCGCTAATTTTTTTATGTCTTCCCCCAGGTCATGCAGGTCATGCTTTTTGCCTTTACTGGCGTTTTTTTTAGAATCATTTTTTGCCATGTAGTTAAATGTTAAAAAATTATTAATTATAGCTTAAGTATACCTAATAATCATTAAATCTTAGTTAAAACGTATAGTCAAGCAGATAAACTCGTGCTATAATAGCGCCATGACTTTTCTGAAATATCTTAAAATCGCCTTAGTGACCGCGGCCATCAGCGTTTTATCGCTGACAGTTTTGTATTTTTACGGTGTCGGACGCATACCCGCGCCGGCCTGGTTTAACAATAATTCTACCGCTGTTAACGGCGGTTCCGATTCGCTTGGTTCCGGACCGGTTGCGGATAGGGGAACCGGTCCGGCGACGGGCGGTATCGCCGGCAGCCAGGGAGAAGATCGTCCGGCCGATGTTATCCCGGATAATCCGGCAGGGGACGGTCCGGCTTCATCGTCTGATGTTATCACAGAAAAAAATCCGGCTGCCTCCGGCGGTTTGGTTTTGTATGACGTTCCGTTTACGTCGCAGGCGCCGTTCGCCGAATGGAGCGACCTGCGGCAGGAAGACGGGTGCGAGGAAGCCGCCAGCCTGATGGCGGTGACCTGGGCCCGGGGCGGAAAACTGACGCCGGCGGAAGCGAAGCGGGAGATTCTGGCCGCTTCCGACTACGAACTTGATACTTACGGCTCGTACGCCGATACTTCCGCGAGCGCCACGGCCGAACGGATCCTGTCCGGTTATTTCGGCTTCGACAATTATTCGGTTAAGTACGATATTACCGCAAACGACATTATTTCCGCTCTCCGGTCAGGGGATATTTTGATTGTACCGATGGACGGCCAGGCCCTGGCCAATCCCTATTATACCCCGCCCGGACCGGACCGGCATATGCTCGTGGTAAAGGGTTATGATCCGGACACCGATGAGTTCATTACCAACGACAACGGCACCCGCCACGGCGAGGACCTGCGCTATGGCCGCGAGCTTTTCTATAACGCTATCCGCGATTACCCGGCGGGCGACCACCTGCCGATAACTAAAACAAGAAAAGCTATGATTATAATTGGACCACAAACATATTAAAAGCGAATGTTATTGTTTTCTGGCTTTAAAATATTTATATTATCTGTGTAAATCCGTATTAAATCATCGCCAATCCGTGTGAAAATGTTCTACCTCCGTGAAATAATATTTTCATGTCGGGGTTTTTTTAATAATTTTGCCATCTCTTTAATAATCCACTTGACTATTCAGCGAAAGGGAGTATACTAGCAATTAAGTCGTGCCAATCCCATATGTTTTTTAAAAAAATTTCCGGACAGGACTGCTATGAAACGATAATCTTATTAATCTTTAACTTGAATTAAAGGAGAAGCCAGAAAAAAACAGAACGTCCTGTCCGACCAAAATCAATGGGCTGACTCTTTAGTTAGCCCATTTTATTTTATACTGCATCTAATTCATTATTCTCGTCATTTCGTTCTTATTTGTCTTATTTTTCATATTTCCAATATTATTGACTGATTATATTATTTTTGTTACAGTTAAACTACCGCAAATGAGATAATGCGGTCTATTATTTTAAGGAAAATCCCGATCCAAGCGGGGCAAAATAATTTAACTAATTTAATTTTAACTCCATATTAATTAATTTTGATCTCTGATTATTAATAATATGGGGAGAAAATCATTTATGAAAAAAGCAGGCATAATCGGCGGCATCCTGGTCATATTGGCAGTAATCGCCGCGCTCGGTTATTGGCAGTTTGGCAATAAGGCATCGGCTGACACGATTACTCTCGATGACGCGAAAGTGAAAGCCATTACCTTCATTAACGATAACCTGATGCAGCCGGGCAGCCAGGTAACCCTGAAAGATGCGGTTGACGAAGGCGGTTTATATAAAATAACGGTTAACATGCCGACCGGGCAGGAAGTCGAATCGTATATTACGAAAGACGGCAAGACGTTTTTCCCGCAGGGCATGGATATCGCGCAGTACGCGCAGGCGAACCAGACCCAGACCGACGATACCGCCCAGGCCACTCCCGCGAATGTACCGAAGAGCGATAAGCCTTCAATCGAGCTGTTCGTAATGAGCCATTGCCCTTACGGCACGCAGATGGAGAAGGGAATTCTGCCGGTGTTGGCCCAGCTTGGCGATAGCGTCGATTTCCAGCTCAAGTTCTGCGACTATTCCATGCATGGAGACAAAGAACTGGTTGAGGAACTTAACCAATACTGCATCGAGCAGGATTACCCGGATAAACTCACCGATTATCTTAGCTGTTTTCTGGCTGACGAGACTGGCGGACAGACATGCATGCAGCAGAACGGCATCGATACGGCGAAGATCGCGAGCTGCGCCGCCGCCGCCGATAAGCAGTATAAAGTGACCGAAAATGCCGCCAATAACGTCGGTTATCGCGGTTCTTATCCCGGCTTCACTATCTTCCAGGCCGATACCGATAAATACGGGGTAAGTGGCTCGCCGACGCTGGTAATCGACGGCCAGCAGGTAAGCTCGGGACGCAGCCCGTCGGCATTACTGGCCACTATCTGTTCCGCCTTCAATAACCAGCCGGACGCCTGCACGGCTTCCCTGCCATCGGATACCCCGTCCGCCGGTTTTGGCTACGGTACGAACGCTTCGGACGCTTCCGCCGCCCAGTGTGGGAGCTAGGCGAGATAAAATTATCAGTCTTTTTAGATAAAAGGGGTGCGGTTTCGCGCCCCTTTTACTTAATTAGGCAGTTAATTAGTGATTAGTTAATAAGTCAATTAGGGCGGCTGAAACATTTTCCTAATTAACTAATCACTAATTAACTAATTAACTTAAAATTGTGAGCTTGATTTTCGACATCGAAACCGTCGGGGCCGACTTTGATGCGCTCGATGAAGTGACGCGGAAAAATCTGACCCGCTGGGCCGAGCGCTCGGCGGCTGGGGATGAGGACAAATACAACGTTTACCTGCGCGATGTAAAGGAAGGCTTGGGATTTTCGCCCTTGACCGGTGAGATCGCCGCGATCGGGGTGCTCGATAGTGAACGCAATCAGGGAGTCGTGTATTTTCAGGCGCCGGATGTCCATGAAAGCGAATACACGGACGGAAGTTTTACCTTCAAGCCCCGCACCGAAGCGGAAATGCTGAAAGATTTCTGGCAGGGGGCGCTTAAATACCCGGAGTTCGTGAGTTTTAACGGCCGCATGTTCGATGTTCCCTGGCTGATGCTCCGGAGCGCCGTACACCGGATCAAGCCGACGCGCAACCTGATGAGTAACCGCTATCTGAAGTGGCAGGATAATAATGTCAGGCATGTCGATCTCTTGGACCAGCTGACTTTTTACGGCGCGGTCCGGCGCCGGGGTAGCCTCCATCTTTATTGCCAGGCCCTGGGGATCCGTTCGCCCAAAGCCGAAGGCATTACCGGTGACGATGTCGGGCGGATGTTTAAGGAAAAACAGTACCGTGAGATCGCGGAGTACAACAGCTGGGACCTGATCGCTACCTGGGAATTACATAAACTCTGGCTGGAATATATGAATATAAGGTAATATGAAATTTTTAATTGGTAATTTGGATTTAACTGGCATAAATGAATAAATCCAAATTACCAATTACTAATTGCCGATTACAACCGCTCCCCTTGCAATATTATATAATTTGGTTTACAATATAATCGACTTGCAAAAACGGTAATTTTCGTATATAATTTAAGTAAAATAAGGATTTCTCCTTAAAAAATTGGGAGATATTTTATTATAAACCTATGACTGCTCAAAAATTACAATCAAAAGAACTGGACAAGGCTACGATCGAGATGATTAAAAAAGACCTATTAGAAAGGAAAAAGCAGATTCAGGAAGATCTTTCGCTCGTCGGGCAAACGGACGAAAAAAACCAGGATAATAACCACCGGGCTAAATTTCCCGATTTCGGCAATAAATCCGACGAAAACGCGCAGGAGATCAGCGAATATACGACCAATATCGCCACTGAAAAAGTGCTGGAAAGCTCGCTCCGGGACATCGACGGTGCGCTGAAGCGGATCGAGGACGGCAGCTACGGGATTTGCAAATACTGCAAGAAAGAAATCGGCAAAAAGCGCATGCTGGCGCGGCCGGTAGCGAGGCCGGCGG
>CAZYKS010000042.1:0-7107 GCA_964648375.1 uncultured Gammaproteobacteria bacterium
CGGAATTTTCTTATAGATCTTTTCGAAATTTTCCCGGGCGCTTGTTTCCGCCGCTTCGCTCCGGGCGGCCGGCCAGCGCCCGTTAGCGGCTTTAATGATATCGGTGAAATTTTCTTTGGTTTCCGGCAGTTTCCCGAATGCCTGCTTAAATGAGAAAACCACGGCCGCCCGCTCGCCCGCGCCCAGCAATACGGTGTTGGCGTCAACCCCGTAAGTGATAAAATTGAGTATCGCCTGCCTGGTTATCGGCGAAACCGCCAGATCGGCGGCCAGCTGGTTGAAGTATTTGATCTGGTAGAGCTGCTCCTTGGCCGAATCCCGCGCCTGGTTGAGTTGGCTGAGGATGCTGGTCAGGTTATTGTCGAGCAGAAGCTGCGCCTGGCTGCCGGTATCGAATTCCTCGCTGTCCGGAGTGGCGCAGCTGCCGCTGCCGTTGCAACCGCCGCTCCCGCCGGCGTCCGGGACGCAGGCGCGGTCGCACGCGTCCGGGCAGTCGTCATAAGTATAATTTTCACAGCCCAGGTCAGCCGCGCTGATACAGGCGCCGTCGGAGCATCCGGTGCGGCAATTATACGTGAACATCCGCCAATTGATGTCGTCGATGCAGTAAACCTCGGTTAATTCGAGGTCGTTGCGGCAAAAATCGGCGTACTGGAACCCGTCCGGCAATAATATCTTCCCTTTAGTGGAATAATCCTGCCCCCCGTCGGTATCGTAACAGCCGTACTTCCCGGTCGGCTCGATCGCCGCTATCGTCGCGGTTTGGCTGTTATTGTCTTCATCCGTTTCGGACAGGCGGTTATCGCTATCGATCATAAAAACCAGATGGTTGGCCCCGGCCCGGGAAAAATATCCGGAAAAAATATAAAGCGCGTTTTCCCCGGGCGCGAGCGGCTGCGACGGGCTGGGCATAGCCTTTGTCGCTACCGCTCCGCTCGCGGACGGAACGAAATTTTCGAAAGTATAAGAATAGCCGGAAAAACCGGGCATATCGTCAATAACGGTAATGCCGCTGTTTATGATCGGCACCGATATCGTAACGGTTTCTCCGGTTTCGGGCTGGTCCGGTACGAACGTAATTTCCCCGACGCTGATATCGGGCAGGGCGTCCGCGCTCACCTGGCAGAGCCGGCGCCCCTGTCCGTCCGTTCCCGCGTCTTCGTATCCGGTACTGCAGACGCACTCGCCGCCGTCCGTACCGGGCTCGCTCCCCTCGTTGCAGTCCCAGGCGCAATCCCCGTCCGGATCCACATACCGGTACGGCCCCGGACAGATACAGGCCCCGTCGCTGCAGCCGAACGGGCAGGTGTAAGTGGTCACGGTGATTTCGTTATTATCCGAACAGGACATTTCCTTGAGGTCACTCTGGTTTTCGCCTAATACCGGGCCGCTGTCCTTATAACAGACATCCTCACGGGTAAACCATTGGTTTGTGCCTCTGCCCTGCCCGTAAGCCGTGCCCTTGATATAATAAGCCGCCCCGCCGTCCGAATCCGCGCAGGGGGTAGTATTTTCCACTGCCGCCACAAATAGAATTCTACCGGTAAAAAATACAGCTATGATAATAAATAAAAAAATTATATATCGATTGATTTGTTTCATGGGGTAGATAATTTAATGGATGGAGTTATAAGTTATATGCCTCTGAATTGCCGACTACCTGTTTTTTATGCTTATTTTTCTTTTTATCTTCTTTTTTGTTTCAATCTCCTAGACCTCAGCGTTTTCATAATCCATCAGCGCATTCAGCGATCCGCCCTTCGCACCTCGAGCCGCACCCGCTTCATGATCTCGGCTTCCACCAGCTCCCGGTCCTGGCCGTATTTAAGCCGGCTCAAAGTCCTGATCTTGCGGGCGATCTCGGGCCGGGGAGTGCCGGGCAAGGGCCAGAGAGAAGCCATGGAAAAGGGCCGGGAAGCGGAATTATCGATCAATAATTTCAAATACACCGTATATTTATCGATATTGATGAGGTCATACTGGTTGAATACCGGACTGAACTCCTTGGCCATCACTTCCGCGTCCTCGGACCCGATCTTGAACAGCGCCCAGGTGCCGACATTGCCGAAAACCGCGTCCCGGATGCTCGAATCCTGCCCCTTGACCAGCTGCCCCAGGTATTGGTGCGCGATCGTAAGGTTAAGGTTGTATTTCCGGGCTTCGGACAGGATGGCCGTGATCGAATCGGTGGTAAAATTCTGGAATTCGTCGATATAGAGGTAAAAATCCTTGCGCTCATCTCGGGGCATATCGGTGCGCGACAAAGCCGCTACCAGGATCTTGCCGACTATGATCATGCCGAGAAGATACGCATTCATCTCCCCCACCTGGCCCTTGGGAAGATCGACCAGGAGGATCTTCTGCCGGTCCATAAGTTCGCGCAGGTTAAAGGAGCTTTGCTGCTGGCCGATGATCGGGCGCATCATATCGTTCGAAATAAACGCGGTCAGCTTCGAAGTCACGTACGGTACGACATTGGCCAGGGCGGCGTCCCCGCCGGCCTTTTCCGCTTCCTTGTTCCAGAAATCGACCACCGTCGGGTCGCCGCAGCGCTCGAGCTTCATCCGCCGGAAATCCGGATCGGCCAGAACCTTGGGGATTTCCATCAAAGTCGAGCCGGTAGCCGGATCGCTCATGATCAAAAGCATGGCGTTCCTGATATACTGCTCGAAGATCGGCCCCCCGGTCGCTTTCAGGTCGTAGAGCTTGTCGAAAATCTTGATCATCTCGTTGATCATGAAGGTTTTTTGTTCGGGGTAGCGGGGGTCGAATTCGAGAAGGTTCATAGCCAGCGGCCGCCCGAGGTCCGCCGGGGAAAAGAGGATAACGTCCTCGGCCCGTTCCGGCGGGATGCGCTCGAGCACGTCCGCGATCAAATCGCCGTGCGGATCGATCACGCACACCCCTTCGCCGTTCATGATGTCCTGTATGGCCATCCCGGCCATAAACTGCGACTTGCCGGTGCCGGATTTCCCGATAACGTACATATGCCGGCGGCGGTCGTCGCGCTTGATCCTGATATCGCGGGTGACGCCGCGGTAGGTATTATTCCCTAAAAGTATCCCCTCGTCCGGAATGTCGGCGGGCGGCGGCGCATGCTTGGCGGTCAGCCACCGGATATTGGGCGTTTCGGTTTCCCGGAGCGGCAAATGATACAAGGAAGCGAGCTCTTCGGTATTAAGGAGGCTCGCGAGCGAGGGGTCGAAGCGGCGGAATATGAAATCGGAGACGACCCGTTTCTGGCGGTGGCCGGAAATCCTCGCCTTGAAGCTGTTGCCGTATTGGTAATAATTGTATTGCCCGAAGGCGTTCATGATATTGTTGAGGTACCCGACCGCTTTCCCGCGGCTGTCGGCGCTCACTACCACCCGGATATTAACGTCGAGGCCGGCCCGCGAGTTCTTCTCTTCGATCCCCTTAAGCATTTCTTCTTCCATAGCGGTCAGGCGGGGAACCGGTTCGTACTGCTTTTGCATGGCGTCGCGCTTGTCCGGCTTGGCCGATTTTACCAGGTCGGAGAAAAAGGCGAAATATTTGCCGGCGCCGATAAGCCTGATCGCCTCTTCGATGGTTTTCCCCTGGCGCACCTGGTGCGGGACCAGGCTCGCTTTCCGGTGCCAGCCGGCGACAGCGCTTCGAATCACGAACTGGATCGCCATCCCCTCGTTTTCATCTAATTTGCTCATGACGTTAATGAGCGAATTCATCGGGTCGGTTTCCTGCTTCTGGTAGGTTTTCAGCGGGAATATGAAAGACCGCTTGGTCTTGACGAAGCCGGCCGCGGTCTCGCTCTCCGGACGGAAAATATTGTAATCGTCGGTCCTCTCCACCAGGGCGTCCGGAAAATGCGCGTGTATCTGCTGTTCGACATAGCGGCCCATCGCTTCCGGCGCGACCAGGTAATAAGAGATCAGTTTCCGGTCGGCGACCAGCTCGAGGGCGAATATATCGCTCCGCCCGAACAGCCAGGAATTGAATCCCCGCTCGGCTTTCAGCCCGCCGATGCTCGACAGGATCGCTTCCGAATGCGCGATTTCCTCCCTTAACTGCTGCACCGTGAATTCCTTGTCCTTATCCCCTGGCTTTTCCTTCGGCAGCCGGATAAGCAATACCGTATGGCGATGGTGCCTAATGTTCAAAAGATAATTGCGCAATAGTTTAAGCGCCGCCGCGACCAGAAACACGAATATGACCGCCAGAATCAGGTAAATAAAAACATCAATAAAACCGGCTGATGTTATATCAACATTATAATTCCCGGCACTTTGCCCCGTAGCTCCTAAGTCCATATACTTGCTGAAATTTGTAATTAGTAATTTGTAATTTGGATTAAGGTTATACCCCGCCCACTGGTATATATCTTTCGTTCCTGATTTTTTCCAAATTACCAATTACCAATTTCTAATTTCATTATTTACAATTATCATCTTTGGTCTATGGCTGATTAACTTCTACCCATCTTCACGATCTCATCCGCTTTGATCTTCGCTTCCTGCTCAAGAAAAAACCGGTTCACCCCCGGAATAATGGTCAGCCATTTGATGATCAGGCTGACGATCTTGTTGATTTTAACCTTGGTTTCGGACAGCAGCTTATTGATCTCAACCGCCGTTTTCTCCCCCGCCAGCTTGAACTCGCGCTGTTTTGCCTGAGGCATATTCACGTAAATCTCCTCTAAGCCTTCGGCCAGGATATTTTCGATTTGCCTGATCCGGGCCTGGTCAGCCGGAGTGGCGCCGATCGCCGGCACCGGACTCGGCATCTGCGCCCTTTCCGCTTCATCCTTACCTTCGGAACGGGCTGACTCCCCTTCCGTTACCTGCTCATAGCCGGTTTCGACACGCACCGGTGCCTTTTCCTGTTCGGCCGATTGCCGGCCCTCCGGACCGGCGGTTACTTCGTTTACCTTGAACAATTCCGGTTCTTTTTCGATTTTTTCATTTAATTTATCGTCAGGCATATTGAGTATTTAAATACATCTCTGCAATATTTATACACATTAATTATTATATTTATTATACCATAAAACCGCGATTATATTAAAATTTTCTTTTAAGGCGATTTACAATATTAGTTAAATTTGTTATAATTAAACATAGTAAACAGTAAACAGTAAATAGTTGAATTGTAGAAGGGCAATATAATAACAAAATATTACATTTTAAACACATAAAAAATTATCATTAAGTTTTTTAAAGCTTATCGTAAAACAAAAAGATATTCAAAAAACATAAACTGAAAATCCATTTTTTTAATAACTAATATTAAACTGTTTACTGCTTACTGCTTATTTATCCTCCGTAGCTTCAGCGTAGGAGGACTGTTAAACCCCATGTCCAACTACACTAAAATCAAAGACAATATCCATCTCCTCACGATCGATAACCCCGCCACTCCGAATAAAAAACTGGAATGGATAAATGTGGTCAATGCCTCGCGCCAGGAAATCGAATATCTGCGCAAAACCTACGGCTTCGACCTGAACCATCTGCGCGCGTCTTCGGCTAAAGCGGTCGCCCAGCGGCCGATCCTTACCAACGGGGACGGCTATATCTTTCTGATCCTGCACTTCCCGATCTTTGTGGAAGATACGATCGTGCCGGCGGAAATAAACTTTTTCATCAGCCATGGCTACCTAATCACGATTTATAACGATAACCTGCCGGCATTAAAGGAATTTTTCCAATACTGCAAAAAGGATACCGATTCCCTCCTGTCGTATAAATTCGAATCATCCGCTATCCTGCTTTATGAGCTGATCGAAAGAATGATGCTCCATAGTTTCAATATCCTGGATAAGAACAGTATCGCGATCGGGGAAATCGAAAATGTGATTTTTTCGCAAAAGCAGAAGCGGGCCGTATCGCAGATATTGGTGCTCAGGAGGAATATCGTCAATGTCCGGAAAATCATGCAAAGCCATAAGGATATCCTGAAAAAATTAATCAGTATGGAAAGCTCCCTTGTTCCCGAAAAAAATATCCGGATGTACTATAGCCGCCTGATCGACTATTCGAAAACGATCTGGGCGATCTTGGATAACCAGAAAGACATGATCGAGGTGCTTAATTCCTCGAATGAGTCCCTCCTGAATTACCGCATCAGCGATATCATGAAAACCCTGACGATCTTTTCCGTTATCGTCTTCCCCCTGACCCTCCTGGCCGCGATTTTCGGCATGAACACCGAAAACGGCATGCCCTTTACCGATACCGAAAACGGCTTCTGGATCATTATCGCCATCATGCTGGCCGGCAGCTTCGCCATGTTATTATACTTCAAAAAGAAGCGCTGGCTATAAGATTATCATTAAATTGTTTATATTATTACTAATCATTCAAATTAACCAATAATAATAAAACAGCCCTGCCAGGCTGCATTTTTATTTTAAACATTTAAAAAAATTATCTAAGTATCCTCCTGATCTCATCCAGACTTTCGACCCTAACCAGCTCCTGCCTCAGCTGGCGCGCTCCCGGCAACCCGGCCATGTACCAGCATAAATGCTTGCGCATTTCCCTGATTCCCGTTTCTCCTTTTAATTCGAAAGCCAGCCCGGCATGCTCGAGCGCGATTTTATAAACCGCCCGCCGGCTCCGCTCAAGCGCCTGCCCGGTCCTAACCGCCTTGAATATCCAGGGCCGCCCCAACGCGCCCCGGGCAATCCCAACCCCATCAGCCCCTGTCTCATCCAGAAGCCGCTCAACCTCTTCTTTTGGCGTCCCTTGGCGCCCTTTAGCGTCCCTTGGCGTACATCCCACGCCGCCATTGGCCAGAATCACCCCGCCGAAATAATTTTTTGCCTGCCTGATAATTTCCGTATCCACCGGCCCGCTGAAACCCTGCTTTAGGGTCCGGCCGTGGATCATGACCGTTCTGATGTCCAGGCCGTCCATATATTCGAGGAACGCGAGCGCATTAACCTTGCCCGCCCCGCTCCTGATCTTAACCGATACCGGCAATGCCGTAGCGGCGATAACCGATTTTATTATTTCTTTCGATTTTTTCAGGTCATCCATGAGTACCGCCCCGGCCCCCTGTTTCATCACTTTTTTGACCGGACAGCCGAAATTGATATCGATCCCGTCCGGTTTTATTTTTTTCTCG
>CAZYKS010000043.1:0-2118 GCA_964648375.1 uncultured Gammaproteobacteria bacterium
TGTTTAATCTGTGGTGACTATATTTCACCACAGATTAAACAGATTATCACAGATATTCATTTGTTAGAAAATGATCAAACTGGCTAAATTCTATCTGGTCCTGACCTGGACCGTATTTATCTATAAACTGATGACCGTGGCGATGCCGGTAAAGCCCGGCTTTGGTTTTAGCTGGGACGATAAGGCGGTCCATTTACTGCTATTCGGGATTATGACCGCGTTATTGTATATTTTTTTCAAGGAATGGCCGGTTAAGAAACGGATATTATTATTAATTTTGGCGATATTTATTTCCACCGCCTACGCGGTATCGATCGAATATATACAGATCAATATTCCCGGCAGGGATTTTTCCATCGCGGATATGTCTGCCGGTGCGCTGGGAAGTATTATTACCGCCGTAATCATATATGTCAGATCAACGGGAAAGAAAACCTAGATTGCTTCTGCATGTCTGTTGCATCGGCTGCGGAGCTTATGTATTTAAAGTGCTCGAAAACGGGTTCGACGTTGAATTATTTTTTTATAACCCCAATATTTATCCGCCGGCGGAATATGATCTGCGTCTGGAAGAAACAAAGAGAATCGCGGATAAACTGGACTTAACATTAACGGCGGGGGAATACGGGCATAACCGCTGGCTCGAGCAGGTAAAAGGCCTGGAGTCGGAACCGGAGAGGGGAGCGCGCTGCCATGTCTGCTACCGCATGCGCCTGGCAGCGACGGCGCTACGGGCGAAAGAAAATGGCTTCGCATATTTTACTACCACGCTTTCAATCAGCCCGCATAAGGACGCCGAGCGCCTTAACCGATTCGGGCAGGAGCTGGCCCGGCAATACGGGTTAAAATATTTTACCAGCGACTTCAAAAAACAGGATGGATTCAAAAAAGCCTCCGCGCTTTCAAAAGAGCTGAATCTCTATCGACAGGATTATTGCGGCTGTGAATTCAGCATACGGAAAATTTGAAAGTGGAAAGTTGAAATTAGAAATTTGGGAAATTACGGTAAAATGTGCTATAATATAGATAATTTTACCAGATCCCGATTCTCAACTCCAATTTCTAAATATTAATCCCCATGGATCTAAAATATTATTTTAAACAGGCGATCGACCGCAAGGCCTCGGACCTGCATTTGGTCGAAGGCAGTGTGCCGGCTTTACGGATATTCGGGGAATTGGTCAGAATCGACGATAAACCGATTCCCTATGGCGAGCTTAGATTCTCGGTTTTCCAGGAGCTCGACCATCGGACAGAAGAACGGTTCGAGCGCAAGCGCGACCTCGACCTTTCGATGGAATTCTACGATAACCGCTTCCGCGTCAACCTGCATTTTCAGAAAGGCAAGCTCGGCCTGGCGGCCCGCCTAGTGCCTAAATTCGTGCCCGCTCCCGACGTGGTCGGGTTCAACGAAACGATTTACGGCTTTACCCACCTTAAAGACGGCCTGATCCTGGTCACCGGACCGTCCGGATCAGGGAAATCGACCACGCTCGCGGATATGATCGATATTATCAATACGGAAAGGCGGGCGCATATCATTACGATCGAAGACCCGATCGAATACAGCTTTACCGATAAGCAGAGCATAGTGGAACAGCGCCAGCTGGGGCGGGATACGGCCAGTTTTGCCGAGGCCCTGAAATACGCGCTTAGGCAGGATCCGAACGTGATCATGGTCGGGGAAATGCGCGATCTCGATACGATCAGCGCGGCTATGATGGCCGCGAAAACCGGGCATCTGGTGCTGGCGACCCTGCATACCGCCACCGCCCCTGAAACCGTCCAGCGCATCCTCGATTATTTCCCGACCCAGGAATATAATCAGATCGCCAACCAATTATCGACCGTACTCAGGGCCGTAGTCGCCCAGCAGTTATTGCCGAAAAATGACGGCGGCCTGGTCGTCGCCCGTGAAATATTGATCAACAACCGGGCGATTGCCAACCTGATAAAAAACAACCAGATCGAGCAAATTTATACCGTAATCCAGACCAGCCAGCAGGAGGGGATGATACCGATGAACAAGGCAATCGATAATTTATACCGGCAGGGATTGATAACCGAAGTGGCTGCGAAAAACCGCAAGCGCGATTTGCGGACGATGGCGATGTATTA
>CAZYKS010000043.1:2218-5429 GCA_964648375.1 uncultured Gammaproteobacteria bacterium
TTATGCATCCTGAAAAATGGAAAAACATTTTAGGGCATATCCAGGATAATTTTTCGGTGGAAGAGCACGACACCTACCACCTGGAAGAAGAGGGCGGCAAAGAGGTCGAATTTATCGTTTTTACGAGCCCTCTGGGGAAGATCAGGCTGGAGTATGTAAGCAAGCCGGTGATTCTCGATAAAAAAACCAGCTATACGCGGCGCATCGGCTCGGAAACCAAAGTCGATTACGTTTATAGTGAAGACGAAAAGACCACCAAGATGACCGCATTTAAGTGGGATGAGGCGCGGGACGACTGGGTCGAGATCGACGCGAAGGCGTTTGCTTAACCAATGGTAGTTAGCAGTAAGATTCTTAGAAGATATAATTTGAAATATGCGGGTTGTGCTTCAGCGGGTAAAAAATGCCAGTGTCAGTGTTGACCGGAAAACCGTGGGCCAGATCGGCCCGGGGTTGTTGGTGCTGTTAGCCGTACATCAGGACGATCGAGAGGAGATAATCGCGAAAATGGCGGATAAAATCCTGAATTTGCGGATATTCGGTGATAATGATAATAAGATGAATTTATCGCTTAAGGATATTGGAGGCGAGATTCTGATCGTCTCGCAGTTCACGCTGTATGGCAACGCGAGTAAAGGCAACCGTCCCAGTTTCTTGGAATCGGCCAAACCGGAGAAAGCGATACCATTTTACGAAAAATTCGTATCATATACTAAGGGGCAGGGGGTTGATACCGCCACCGGCAAATTCGGGGCGATGATGGAAGTGACATTGGTTAATGACGGGCCGGTTACTTTAATTTTAGATTTATAATTTAGGATTTAGGATTTATCCCGAGCGATCAGCTTATCTAATTATTGAATATATCGCGTTATAACTGGAAGATAAATGAGAAAAATATGATAAATAAGAAAATAAGGCCGAAACATACCCAGGGAATTTTGGTTATTTGCCTGATAATTTCGTTTATGGCAGCCGGCTGCAGCAATCAGCCGCCCGGAAATATTAATGGTAGCGGTAATAACAATACAACGGGAAAATCCGGCGATGATATAATAAACGAACAAACGAGCGCCGACGATCTGGCATCGCAGTTGGCGGCGCAGTCGCAGATCAGGAAATTCGATGATTATGGCGAATTGGAAGATTTTCTTGACCAGGGTACGGCGGAATATCCCGGGAATGCTTATTTAAGCTTAGACATGATAAATTCCGACCTGGGATTTGCCCGGGAGGCCGTACCTTCGGCTTTGCCTATGCAGGAACTTAAAACCATGTCGAATGATGCTTCGAGCGCAGGCGCGGGACCCGCCGGTTCGGCAGATTATTCCCAAACCAATATCCAGGTCGAGGGTGTGGATGAAGCCGATATCATCAAAACCGACGGCAAATATATTTATGCACTGGTGAAAAGCGACCTGTTCATTGTAGACGCTTATCCGGCCGAACAGGCGGAAATTCTGGCTAAGATCAGTTTTAAATCACGCCCGCAGGATATGTTCATCAATAGCGGCCATCTGATTATTTTCGGACGCGATGACGCTTTTCAAGCGACCACGGCCTATAAATTGTTTCCCCGCCGTTCGAATTATACTTTTTTCAAGGTTTTTGACATAAGCGACCCCAAAAACCCCAAACAAGTGCGGGATATCGACATCGAAGGCAATTATTCCGATTCCCGCATGATCGGTGATTATGTCTATTTAGTCACCAATAACTACGGCTGGTACAGGTACGATAATATCCTCCCGGTTCCGAGAATCCTGGAAAACGGCAATGAAATATCCTCTGATTGCAGTTCGGGCGGCGCCTGCTACCATCCGGACGTATATTATTTCGATATTCCCTACCAGTCATATAATTTTACCGGTATTAACGCCATTAATGTGGTCGATAATAGTGAAGCCGTGAACGGGGAGGTCTATATGCTGAATGGCAGCCAGGATCTGTACGTATCCCCTGGCAATATCTATATTACATACACCAAGTATATCAGCGAATACCAGCTGGAAACGGAGGTTTTGAAAGAGCTGGTAGCGCCCCGCCTGAAAGAGCAGGAGCGGGAAAAAATAGATAAGATCGAACTGGTTGAAAACTACATTTTATCTCCGGACGAAAAATTAAATAAAATTTCCGCGATAATCGGGCGCTACATCAGTTCATTAAGCCCTGACCAGGAACAGTCCCTGGAAGCGGAAATCAAGGCAAAGATGAAAGAGAAATACCAGGACCTGTCGAAAGAGCTGGAAAAGACCGTAATCCATAAAATCGCGATTACCGCCGGCAAACTGGAGTATAAAACTCATGGCGAAGTCACCGGCCAGGTATTGAATCAGTTTTCCATGGACGAGCATGGCGGATTTTTCCGGATGGCGACGACCAAATCAGAGACTTGGTCGCGCTATGACGATGCCAGCCAGGAGTCTTATAATAACCTGTATGTGCTGGATGAGAATTTACGGGTCGTCGGGGCGCTGGAGGGCCTGGCCGGCGGGGAGCGGATATACTCCGCGCGTTTTATCGGCAATCGCGCTTATCTTACCACCTTTAAACAGACGGATCCGCTGTTCGTTATCGACCTCAGCGAACCGGCCCAGCCGATGGTATTAGGCCAGCTTGAGATGCCGGGATATTCCGATTATCTCCATCCATATGACGAAAATACCCTGATCGGCTTCGGTAAAGATACGGCCGAAAGCGAATGGGGCGGGGCCGTGACCAAGGGGCTGAAATTAACGCTCTTCGACGTTTCCGATGTCGCTAACCCGAAAGTGATCGATACCTATATCATAGGAGACGCCGGGAGCGATTCGATCGCGCTTTCTGATCATAAGGCCTTCTTATTCTCACGGGAAAAGAATTTGCTCAGTTTGCCTGTATCTATCCGCGAACTGGCCGGCAACAATTATTACGGTAAATTGACGTTCAGCGGTGCGGCGGTGTTTAAAGTCGATCAGGCCGGGTTCAGGTTATTAGGTAAAATCGATCATTCGGACGGCGGATACACGGCTGCCAGCGATTATTGGGACGGGGTCAATTACTATGACAATACCGTTAAGCGCTCCCTCTATATCGACGATACTCTCTATACTTTTTCTAACCAATATATCAAGATGAATAAAATCAAGGATTTGGCGGAAGTAAAGGTTTTAAAGCTCGAAAAAAATAAAACCGTAAGCGACGATTTCGATATTGTCAATTGAATTGTTAT
>CAZYKS010000043.1:5529-6837 GCA_964648375.1 uncultured Gammaproteobacteria bacterium
ATATTAAATTAAGTTTCGTATGAATATGAAAAGGAGAGAAAAATTCCTGGCTGTTTTATTAGCCGTTAGCCTGGCTTTGGTTTTTTATCTGGCTTTATCTTCCCGGCAGATCGATCTCGGGAAGAGCGGCCCCGCAGCCCCGCAAAACGGAGCAAGCGGAGATATTCGTCCGGATACCGTTAATACGGTTTCGGTCGAAAATTACCGCAGTGAAACCAAAGAGTTGGTGGGGGAGTGCGAAACAGTCATGGCAGTTAATGATCAAAACTTGAACGATGTGCTAGGCTTAGAGAGGCGATTACTCGCGATAAACGTTCCGAAAGAATATAAAGATTTGCATGTTAACATACTGCTTGCCTTAATCCGGATGGAGGACTATATTAATAATGACCAGGCGGAATCATTGAGCACCAGCCGTAATATGATTGACGGTTTGAAAAGCGAGTATCAATGGCTGGATTAAACGGAGGACGGGAGCAGGCGGTTAACACGCGGATCGTGCAATATAACGGGCTGCGACAACGTACTATTTAACATGGGCCCAAGGCAGCGGTTGTTTCCGGTTTATTCAGGCAGGTGATTGCACGCCATAAACGCATCCATTATTATGTTATTATTGCAATTGTTAATAATCGCGGTGCCTCTGGCGGTCGCCCTTTCCCTAGGGTCATTAATGCGATGGCCGGACAGTATTTTCGTGTTTACGGCGCTGAATGTGCTGATGATTTTTTACGCGGTTTGGCAGCTTTCCCGGAACAGCAAGGTGGATAAAAAATGGTATAATTATCTGGCCGCTCCGGTTATTTTTCATATCAGTACCTTATTATTCCTGACGATAATCAGCGGCTGGGGATTGGTTTCCCTGGTATTCGCCCTGAATATCGTTTATTTATATCTTTATTTCCGCACCCTATATTATTTTCTGATCAAGCCGACAGCGTATCAGGAATATTCGCTGGAGAATATATCTCTCTTAGGCGCTTTGCTGTCTTTTTTGTTTTTAGCCGTTAGCGGGTTCGGCTTTATTCTGTATCTGGAAGTATCGGTCTGGACTATTATCAGCGGGATCGCTTTTTTAAATTTGTTCGTTTATTATCAGGTATTGTCGCTTAACCTGGTGGAAACGAAAAAAATAATTTTGTTCAGCCTGTTCATTGCCGTAGTAGTCATTGAAATAGCCTGGTCTATATCTTTTTTACCTTTAAAATATTATATTTCGGGTTTTATCCTGGGGATTGTCGATTATATTCTATTGGCGTTTACCCGTTTATATCTGTTAAACCGTCTAAATAGAAGGATAATAAGACA
>CAZYKS010000044.1:0-6784 GCA_964648375.1 uncultured Gammaproteobacteria bacterium
ATTTTAGACTGTTTATTAAAATTTTATCACCATTTGCCCCGCATTTAACTGAAGATTTATGGAGTAAATTAGGCCATAAAGATAGTATTTTTAAAGAAGAATGGCCGAAGTATGAGCATGAATTAGTTAAAGATAAAACCATTAAATTGGTAATTCAGATAAACGGAAAATTGCGTGATACAATCAATGTAGACGCAGGAATTGAAGAAGAAGAAGCGAAGACCGTAGCGATGGCAAGTAAGAAGATCAAAAAATGGGTCGAAGGAAAGGATATAATAAAAGTTATATTTGTTAAAGGAAAATTGGTTAATATCGTTATAAAAAATAACTGAACTATATAGACAGCAGATAACAGATAGCAGATAACAGATTTATTAACCCGCTGCTATTTGTTATCTGCTATCTGTTATCTATTTATGTCCAAATATCATTACTTCAACGGAAAGCTGTCTTCCGGGTTCGTTTCGCTTTTTTCCGGACGCATGCTCCAGTTCGCCGCTTCCGGCATTCTCGGATTATACCTGCCGATCTACCTTCTGATCAATTTCGGGATGGAAATTAAGTACGTGATCCTGTGGTATCTGGCCGGGCATCTGGGGTATATGCTGGCGCTGCCGTTCGGGGTGCGGTTCCTGAACAGATTCGGACTGAGGCGTTCGCTTAGGATCAGCGTTTTCTTCGACGGCTTGGTTTATACCAGTATTTTCCTGATCGGCCGCAATGTACCCGTATTCGCGGCCTTGTCGGTGATCTTATTGATTCCGGACCGGCTGTTGTTCTGGATGCCTTATCATGTCGATTTCGCCAAATTCACGGATAAGGAAAACCGCGGCAAGGAGGTCAGCCTGATCTGGGCGACTAAGACTTTCTTAGGGATTGTCCTGCCGATCATTTCCGGGGTGCTAATCGCCAACTACGGCTTCAATGTCGTTTTCATTATCGCCATTATCCTTTATCTGTCCGCCGGCATTCCCTTTCTCACCCTGCCCCGCACCAAAGAGAAGTACTCCTGGACCCCTTTAGAGACGATAAAGAATTTTTTTAAAGTTAAAAACCGCGGCCTGGTGGTGGCCAACCTGGCTAACGGGGCGGAGAACGCGGTGGCTCTGATCCTCTGGCCGATCTTTATCTGGCAGCTTTTAAACGGCGACTTTGTCGAAGTCGGGGTCTTGTCCTCCCTGATCATATTAATCGGCGTTGTCCTCCAGCTTGTGGTCGGAAAATATACCGATATCATGAGTAAAAGGAAGCTCCTGCACTGGGGCAGTGCTTTCTACGCCCTGGGCTGGGTGATCAAAGTGTTCGTTCTTTCCGGATTCCAGATCTTCCTGGCCGGGGCCTACCACCAGTTCGCGAAAATTTTCAAGGACACCCCCTTCGATACCCTAAATTACGAAATTCTGGCCGACCACGGACACTTGATCGATGAGTTCACGGTGTTGAAGGAGATGGCGGTGCAGGGCGGCAAGGTTCTGATCCTCGTGTTCGCGATCCTGGTCGCTTTCGAATTCGGGCTTAACTGGACGTTCGTGCTGGCGGCAATGGCGAGTTTGTTGATAAATACACTATGATTATTGGTTTACATTATAATTCGAATACTACAAATTAAATTCAAATACTACAAAAAACCGAATAATTCGAATACTGCAAGATACAAAAACATACTTTAAATTGAAGTATGTTTTTATATTTTTTATTATTTCAAGAAGTTGCCGTTTAATACTCTTTTAGGGGCTAGTCTTTTTTGTCTGAAATTGACAACGATTGCTAATTGTAGATTAAGAGTTACTAAATATCTCTTTGCTTGAAAATAATCTTCTTTCGTTAAGTGGTCTTTGGACTTGAATTCGAGAATAATTTTATCTTCGATTATAAAATCACAAATGCATCTAATTTGTCCTTTTCCGTATTGTTGATCGATAAATTTATATTCCCTTGCATATTTTATTCCTTCCCTAATTAACAATTTTTCGAAATAATCGGCACATTGCTTTTCATTTCGATACCGCCCTAAAGTTTTGTGGGTCTCAAATAATAAACCTGTGATTTTGTATGATAGTTCTTTGTGTATAACTTTATCCATAAAAAAACATTTGTAGTATTTGAATTTAATTTGTAGTATTCGAATTTTTATAGGTTAGTTAGTTTCCAGGTGCCATCCGCCTGCTTTTTTATGTAGAAATTTACCGGGACACTGTAACCTCCCAGAGAAAAATAGACGTCGGCCGAATAGACCGATTCGGTTTCATTCGAACTCGTTAATTTCGCGCCGGAGAGGATATTCCCCAGCTCCAGTTTCTGCTCCGGGCTCAGGTAATCCATGGTATAATCAATCGCCTTTTCCATTTCCGGAACGAAATAATCAGCTGCTTCAGATTTATTTCCAGACCGGATTGCGGCAGCGGCAGCGGAAAAGATTTGGCTAGGCGTGTTATCCCTTGGCGGAGGTGATGAGAGGGTGCCGATCGTAATCCTGGAGATGTCCTTATCGGTTATTCCTAAGCCGAGTTCACGCATAATTTTTAAGGCGTCGCTTGGACGGTTCAGAAAATAGCGCTTATTGTCAACCGGATTGACGTACCAGGCTTCGCCGTTATCTTCTACCTGTAATAAGATTTTCCCGGCTTGGGATTTAGCGAAATTCAGGTCAGTCGGCAAAGTACCGGAACCAGCCGGATTATAATTACCCTCAATCTCGATCAAATCGGAATAGCCGTCCGCATCGCTGTCAGCCCTATTTTTATCGGTCCCGATCGCGTCTTCAAAGCGGTTTGTCAGCCCGTCGCCGTCGCTGTCCGCATCATCATAAGCGATAACTGCGATGGGAATTTTATTCAGATCAGTATTCGTTATTCCGATACCGAATCTTTCCATAATCGAAAAAGCATTATCGGGCCGTCCCAGAAAATATCTCTTTTGGTCGCCCTGGTTTATGTACCAGGCTTCTCCGCTGTCTTCCACCTGCAGCAGAATCCGGCCGGACAGCTTCCCTCCCAGGTCTTCGGACGCCCGGACTATCGGTATGGCAGCGACCAGGAGAAATAATGAAATTATAAATAAATGACATTTTTTCATATTTACGTAAATTTTGCTATAATTATATTAATACTATTATATCAAAATTAATGCCATTAAAAAAGAAAAAAACCCATGTTATCATTGTATTTGTATTAATCGCAGTTTTCATTATTTTTGGCGCGGCAGTAAAAAACCGTTTTGAATGGTACTTAACAGAAGAAGCAGTCGCCAGCGGAGGCTATACTTATCAAATCGGATTAACGAATATTATAGTGACTCCCTGCTTTACGACCGGCGTGCCGCCTTTATGCGAGGGTGGATTATTGTGTTATATTAAAGATGCCGCCACCTGTATCGCCTATTCCGACGTATCTGGAGCCCCTGCCGGCGGTATGGGAGAAAACGCTTTGTTTTTAAAAACCGCCCTGGCGCAGGCCGGAGTCGTTCCCGGCGGGCAGCTGATCGCGGGCGGCTTTTCTCCGGTATTAATGGAAAGTGGCGTGTTAGCCGGACCGGGCGGATGCTATAATTGTTTAGCAAAAGATAATATAATTAGAATCGTAAAAAATAAAATTAAGTATTTTTTTGCCGGGTTTAAAGATTAGAAAAAATAAGATAAATATGATAAATAAGAAAAATAAGAACAACTGAATCTTATTTTTCTTTATTTAAAGGGTTTTTTTATGGATAAATCATCAGAGACTAAACAATTGTGCCGGAAATACGACATTAAACCTGCCCGCTCAAAAGGACAAAACTTTTTAATTGATGATGAAATATATAATAAAATTATCGATGTAGCGGAATTAAATGAAGAGGATACTGTGTTAGAAGTGGGGCCGGGTTTGGGGTTTTTGACCGAGCGGCTGGCAAGGGAAGTAAAGCGGGTGATCGCGGTCGAGCTTGACGGTAAGCTGGCAGAGGTTGTGAAAAAAAGAATGACTGAGCAGGAGCTCAAGAATGTGGAAGTGGTGAATGAGGACATTTTGGAATTTAGGATTTATGATTTAGGATTTAGGAATGATTTAGAGAAATTAAATCAGAAATCTGAAATTAGATATTCAAAATATTTTAAGATCGTAGCGAATTTACCCTATAATATTACTTCCCGGTTTTTACGGACGTTTTTATCTAAATCAAGTCTGAAATCGATGACTTTGCTGTTGCAGAAAGAGGTAGCGGAACGGATTACGGCTAAGCCGGGGAAGATGAGTTTATTGGCCGTTTCGGTGCAGTTTTATAGTGAGCCTAAGATAATCGATTATGTATCTAAAAAATCGTTTTGGCCGGAGCCGGAGGTGGATAGCGCGATTGTGGAAATAAAACCCCACCCTGCCCCTCCCCTTGCTAAGGGGAGGGAACTTGCTGAGGCGAAAGAGCGTGAACTTATAGCCGGGCACATAAGTACGTCCTCCCCCCTTGGCAAGGGGGGAGATAGAGGGGGGTCTGGCGAGCGGAGCATATCAGATCGATCTGGATTGGAGAAAGAGTTTTTTCGGATGGTGCGGATTGGGTTCAGTTCGCGGCGGAAAATGCTTAAAAATAACCTGGCCGGAGGCTACCGGATAAGTACGGAAGAGGCGGGAAAACGGATTAATAGCGCCGGTTTTAGCGAAAAAGTGCGGGCGCAGGAATTATCGGTTAACGATTGGGTAAAATTATTTGAAAATTTCAAATAATTGTGGTCTGGCTTATTTGGAAGTAAAGAGAAAAATATGTTATAATAACTAAAAGCAGTATTAACCACTGTTGATAATGTTATCGCCTTCGGCGACCCCCCACTACGAATGGGGGACATGCGAATAATTTATTATTGCATTAGCGCAGTTGAAATTATAACTATTTATGGAATTAATTTCCCATATAATAGTATTTTGTATTAACAATGTGAAAAAAAATTAATTGAAAATAAACCTTAAATCATAAATCCTAAATTAAATAAACGTCCCCATGCGTTATTACGAGCCACAACCGGAAGAGTCCCGGGCTGATGATGAGCAGGAAAAAAATAATCGGCCCGGAAATTTAAATAAAAGCCAAAAGATCGCTGTCGCGGTGTTGGCTTTTTTTGCATTATTCATAATCATTTTCTGGAGCATATCTTTTAAGAATAGCCTGTCCCAGCCGTTTGCCGGAGGAACTAAAGAAGCTGAACTTCCTATAGGAAGTTCAGCTTCTAACACGCAAGATAACTCACAGGAAGCGCTTAAATCGAAAGATACGGACGGGGACGGTTTGTCGGACTGGGATGAACTGTATTTTTATAAAACCTCACCCTATCTGGCCGATAGCGATTCGGACGGGATAAACGATAAAGCCGAAGTGGATAACGGTACCGACCCTAATTGTCCGGAAGGGCGTGATTGCTATGATAACGCCCTGCTTAACAGCGATAAGGCGGTTACCCCGACCAGTACGGTCAGTAGCCAATTTTTAGATAGTAAATCAAACGGAACCGATACCGTAACTAACAATAGCCAAGTTAATCCTGGTAATAACGCACAAAACCTGGATAATCTTGACCCTGCGCAGATACGGCAACTTCTTCTTGTTAACGGTATGGATAAAAATATATTAGACCAGATCAGCGACGAAGATTTAGTGAACGGATTTCAAGATGTTTTAAATGGCCAGTAAAATAAAAGTAAAATTTTTATTCTGATTTCTAAAAACTTGATTTAAAAAATATGGACAAATTATTTAATAAAAAAATAATAGTTTATTTGTTTATTTTTGCCGTACTAAGTTTTTTAGTTGTTAATATAAATATAGAAAATATTAATGCTGAAGATGTCGGACCAGGTATAATTTCCGCAATAAATACATCTGATTTCCAATTGCAAGAAGGGCAAAAACAATCTATTTGGGAGCAAATATCACAATGGGCAGAACAGAAAGGATTATATAAATTATGGGACCAAAAAGCTGAACTGGCCGGGGCCGCATTTAAATCCGCATTAGGTAATTTTTTAAATACCATAGCTTATGATACCGCTACTTATTTAGCCACCGGTGACAAAGGCCAAAAACCGATGTTCATAACAGAAGGATGGGGGTCATATTTATCTAATGTAGCTGATAATGCCGCTGGAACATTTATCGAAAAGTTAGGAAAAAATCCATATTTAAAATTTAATTTATGCGAACCGGATCTGGCGGTAAAATTAAAAATTAATTTAGGTTTATTAAAAACACAAAGACCCACCCAGCCCCAATGTACTTTTAGTGAGATGACGAAAAATTGGCAGGAGGAATTACAGGATCCGAATTTCCTCAATAAAGTTCAGGATATGTTTAATCCCTGGTCAAACGATCTCGGCATCGCTTTAACCTTGCAAACCGGGGTAGAAAACGAAGTTAGTAAGGAAGTAAGCAATGCCACTAATCAACGGTTGCAAAGCGGAGGCTTTAAAGATGTTATCGATCCTATTAGTGGTTATATAAAAAGTCCATCGTCCATTGTGGGTATGCAAGCGGATGCAGTATTAATGCAGCAAGGAGCAAAGGAAAAGACTTATACCGGCACGCTGGCGGATGCTATCGACGTATTTATCAATACCCTGGCCGGGAAATTACTGAACAAATGGATGCAGGAAGGCCTGGTAACCAATTTTCCGGATAATGGCTACGACTGGTCTACATTAAGCCAGTATGATTCCGGATCAACCAATAGCGGCGTGGCCGGAGCGAAAGAGCGTTTCCGGTCCCTGATCGAGCCGGAATTTGGAGTCAGGGGAGATTATAATATATTAGGCGAACTAACCAG
>CAZYKS010000045.1:0-6767 GCA_964648375.1 uncultured Gammaproteobacteria bacterium
TTCCTACGGTCATAATGCAGAAAGGTAATTAGATAATAAATTAATTACAATTTAATACTATGGAAAAATCCGAAAAAAATATAAACTCCCAGGAAACACCACAGCCTAAAAAAGAAAAAGCCGGCAACGAAAAACGAAAATTACTCATTGCGGCGCTGGTGGCTTTATTCGTAATCGCCGGGTTCGGAGGTGCGGCTTATCTCGGGGTTACCAGCAAGCGCGTTTATATCGATAAGTCCGAAATCAACGCGCCGGAAATCGCCCTGTCTCCCACCAAGGCCGGGATCCTCGAAGAATTATTCGTCAAGCCCGGGGACTGGGCGGAGCAGGACAGCGTAGTCGCGCGCGTCGGCGACGACCTCGTCAAAACAAAGGACGCCGGGCTGATAGTAGCGACCGAGAACAATATCGGTAAAACCTTCAACCCGGGCGAGGCGGTCGTGACTATGATCAATCCTGAGGATCTGCGGGCCGTCGGCCACCTGGAAGAGAATAAGGGACTTGACGCGGTCAAGGTCGGCCAGCCGGTGTTATTTACGGTTGACGCGTTCGGCTCGAAACAATATACCGGCACGGTCGATGAGATCAGTCCCACGTCGCGGGCATCGGGAGTGGTTTTCAATATATCCGATAAGCGGGAGACCCGGCAGTTCGACGTTAAGGTGCGCTATAATATCGATGATTATCCGGAACTCAAGAATGGGATGTCGGCCAAGATCTGGATCTATAAATAGGGTTAAGAAGGCTCGAGAGGGCGAAAGAAGGGGCAGAAGGGAAGAGAGGGAATTGTGAAATTGTCAATTGCGTAATTGCGAAATTATGACACGCGATTCCGCATTTCAGCAATTTCGCAATTTTTTTTAAGATTTAACTTTTTATATAAAATGAGTAAAGAAAATAACAATGGCAACGGCAACGGGAACAGTCTGCGCTGGATGGTGCTTCTTACCGTAATCGTCGGGACGTTTTTAGGGAGATTGGATCAGACTATCGTCAATCTGGCGTTGCCTAAAATAATCGGTGATTTCGGTATTACGGTAACCCAGGGCGGCTGGATCATTACCGCCTATATATTAGCCAATGCGATTTTCGTCCCGATCTGGGGCAAGCTTGGGGATACTATCGGCCGCAAGAAAGTTTACATTCTGGGATTTACTATTTTTATCGGCGGTTCGGTCCTGGCCGGCTTGGCCTGGAACCTGTGGTCGATGATTTTTTTCCGCGTGATCCAGGCGATCGCCAGTTCGGCCGATTATCCCACAGCCATGGCGATCATTACCGTCACCTTCAGTAAAGGCCGGGAACGGGCCCAGGCCCTCGGCATCTGGTCATCGGCGTTCGCGGCATCGGCCGTATTCGGCCCCCTGATCGGCGGCCCTTTAATCGATATTTTCGGCTGGCGCTCGATATTTTTAATTAATCTGCCGGTTGGCTTGATCGGTCTCGTTATGGCCCTGACTTTCGTACAGGAGTCGGTCTCTAAGAATAAAACCCACCACTTTGACTGGTGGGGCGCGATCACGCTCGGAATCGCCCTCTCGTCCTTAGTGCTTGTCCTAGACAAGGGCATGGATTGGGGCTGGCTATCATTCGCGAGTATTTTTACTTACTTGGTTACGATCGCCTTTACCCTTATATTCATCTATATCGAAAGCGAATCTCCGGAACCGATCGTCAACCTTAAATTTTTCAAAAATAGTGTCTTTACCAATACCCTAATCAATAATTTTGTCGTATTTATGGGCATGATGGGCAGTATTTTCCTGCTGCCGATATTCGCCCAGACTTTTTTAGGTTATGACGCCACTAAGACCGGTTATCTGTTTATCCCGATGGCCTTCTTTCTCGTGATCGCTTCGCCTCTCGGCGGCAGTCTTACCGGCCGGGTACAGCCCCGTTACGTAATTTTCGTAAGTACTATTATCGCCGCCTTCGGATTGTATCTTTTTCATTTCATCGATCCCCGCTCGACCATTATGGACCTGATCGTACCGCTATCGATTATGGCCTTTGGGTTAGGCCTGGGGATGGCGCAGCGGACCAACGTTATCGCCTCGTCGGTGGACGAGCATGAAATCGGAGTAGCGTCTTCGATCCTGGCTTTAGCCAGGAACATCGCCGGCGCTTTCGGGATAGCGCTTTTCGGTACCGTCTTAAACAATAGCATCACCACCAAGGTGTTAAACATCAGCCAGATGAGCCGCCTCAATATTTTCAATCCGGAGTATTACCAGCAATTCGTGGGCCTGATTATCCTCAAGGCCCAGGTGGCTTCTTACGGCTTCGTGTTTCTGGTATCGGCGATTGTTGTGTTTTTAGGCAGTTTCCTGGCGCTAACCATTATCGTTAAGGAGGAGCGGACGGATGTGAAAGTAATGATAGAATAGGAATGAATTGTTTCGTGGGGAATATTAGAGTTTGCGCGCCCTACGAATCAACGAATCTGTTCACGAATTTACAAATTCGGTCCGGATTCGTTTTTTGTATTTAAGAGGCATTTTGGCTTATAACTGTATGGGAGTGTAAATTACAGTTAAGATTTTTTATTATCTGTGTATTTAAGTGTAGTGGAGCCTAGTTCCCCGCTTCCGCGGGGGCGGTGAATAAAATTAGATTGTCAGGAAAATTTTGACAGATTGCTAAAATCAGCTATAATTTAAAATAGAGCTGATTATAATAATCATAAAAATATGGATATTGCCTTACTTAAAAAATTAGGACTATCGGACAAGGAGGTTAAAGTGTATTTGGCGCTCCTTGAATACGGGGCAGTATCGGTCCGGGGCTTGGCTGACATTACCGGGCTTAACCGCGGTACTACTTACGATATACTGAAGAAATTACAGGATGCGGGTGTGGCCAGCTATTACCACCAGGAAACCAAACAGAAATTCGTGGCCGAAGACCCGGATAAGCTGATCGAGCTCGTTGAAATGCGCGAAAGCGAGCTAAGTCAGACCAAATCCAAATTGCGCGAGATGCTGCCGGAATTAAAGTCATTACAGGAAAAAGGCGACAAACCGACGACAAAATTCTACGAAGGCAAAACCGGAATTAAACAGATCCTGACCGACGTATTAGCTACGATGGAAGCCATGCACGAAAAGGAATATTATATTTATTCAGCCACTAACGCCAGCGACGACATCAATAATTCCTATCCTGATTTTACCAAAGCCCGCATTCGTCGCAAGATCAACGTTAAAGCCATTTCTCTGGCCGAAGGCGGAGGTACGCATGGCCTGGACGAACGGCGCTGGCTCGGTACGCACGAGGAGTCAGCCACCTTTATCTTCATTTATTCGGGCAAATGCGCTTTTATTTCACGTGACGCCAAAGGTTCCCCGGTCGGGGTAATTATTGAGAACGACACTATTTATGAGACGCAGAAGACGATATTCTTGAAATTGTGGGAGTTGTTGAAGTAAAAAGTGGATGTTAGAAGCATAAGGGATATCTCGCTTTTCTCCGGTCGCTCGACATGACAAAATGTAAAACTAGTGCAGAGTCACGGACAAAGTGTGCTATTTACGAAAACTATTCATAATTAAATATATTTTTCAATAAAAAAGGGGCCCTCGCGGGCCCCTTTTTTTATGTAAAAAAATTAATTACTGAGCCTAACTACGAGAGCCCCATCCCTAAAAGTATATTATTCAGACTCATCTTTTAAGGGATGAGCAAGAAAATCCCTAACTTTCAGGGAAAGAGCTTTTTTACTGACTTTAAAAAGCATGTTTTCTACCAATAAGTGGTTAATCCCTTTATTTTGTGAGAAGAATCTCAGAGTGAGGACCAACCGTTCTTTTATTTTTGTTTTATTTTTGATTATGTCAGTGCTAATCAGGTTTATATCAGTAGAAAACAGAAGAATAATACCAATTTGCTTGTGTTTCGTATTATTTTTCTCATTAAATTATAAATGTGCCTACTTTAAATATAACATATAATTAGGCTTAAGTCAATCATATAAGAGCATTATATTTTGGCTAAAATTAAAATACAATAATACTTTAATTAAAAGCAAATTTTAATGTCTAAAAAACTGTGGACTAATCTTGATAAATTTATCCACAGTTTTCATTACTTATCCACAATGTTTGTTGATAAGTCCAATATTTTATAGACTTAAGTTGTTTTTAGGGTATTATTTATTAATGTCAACGACATCGTGACGATTGATAATATTAGGGATGTCTCGATTCTCCCTCTCCTCTTGTTTAGAGGGATAGCTCGACACAATAAAATTATACTGAACAGTGTGAGGTTTAATTTGAGGTCCAGACCGGAATCGAACCGGTGAATAATGGTTTTGCAGACCATCGCCTTAGCCACTTGGCTACTGGACCGTATAATGTTGCATTGTAGGATATAATTAGCTTTTAACCCTACGAATCAACGAATCATTTCACGAATTTACGAATATGTTATAAACTACTAATTTAAGTTTTTTACGTTCGATTGCTCAATACTAGGTATAATTTTTTTAACCAAATTTTGGGTGATTATTACTTTAAAATAGTAGCAAATTGTAGGGTAATATACAAGTTTGATGTTAAATATAAAAAAACAACCGGGTGGCTGTTGCGTAATGTCTATTGAGATTTTTCTTTTCATTCCAGAATCTCGATTTTTACCACCTTAATACCGAATTTTTTAGCGGCAGTTTTATCTTTAAACCAGATATCAACCCGGTTGGGATAGCGGGCGTTCATACGGTCGCGGACAATAAAAACCCGGTCTCCGAATAAGTCAGGAATTCGCACTTTCGTACCGAACGGCAGGAAATTAGCGGCAATCGAGTCTTCGGTATCGTGTTTACATAGATTAAAGCCATTTGCAGTAGTACAGGGATCGCCGTCGCATTGGCTCACTTCGGAGTTATAAGCGGTAATTTCATGGTAACTATAGCGTTTAACCGCTAAAATATCCGCTTCCGGCAGATCATTAGTAAAAGCGGCCTTATACTGGTTAATATCGTCTAATTTAGCCTGATTTTCCTGATAGGTTTGCTGAGTCAATTGATCCTGAATAATCGGGCTATCAGGGGGGTCTTCGTATTTAGCCGCCATTGCTGGAGCCGGAAATAAGAAATAGTCGAATGCAATCACGAAAATTAGCAAAACAATGATTTTTTTTGCTGTTTTTAGGCTAAATAATTTATTTTTAACTTCATTACTGGGCATGTATAAATAAATCATTAAGTATTTTACTAAATTTAGACAAAAAATAAAAATCCCTACACTTCCTCCATTATGCGTCAATATTTCGCTATGGTGTAAGTTAGGGATTCTCTTATCTACTTTAAGTCTATCACAACTTAGACTTAAAGTCAATATTTTTGATACACTTTACTATGAGCCAACCAGGGATTGGTTCGTTACGATTCTTGTAAGTTGTATAGGCGTTTGTTTGTGATTCAGAGTGACTGAAAAAAATATAACCGGAAATAAAACCCACAAGTCCAGTTAATGCCAGGCTCCAAATCGGAGGATTTGGGAAAAAGGGAATTTGTTTATGAATTAAACCCGAAAGGATTAATCCGATTAATATAACAAAACCAATAATAGTAACAACAAAATACAGGTTATTTGATTTTTTCTTCATCTTTCCTCCTTAAAAAGTGTTAATGTTATTCTGCTAAAATTATAAAGAACTAAATTTGTTCGTAATAATATCACTATTTTTAAATTTTGTCAAGAATAACCTTGACTTTTTATCTAAAATTTGCTATAATGTTAATAACAATTTAAACTTACATAAAAGAAGGGGGGGTCAAATGTCTTCATATTACACATATAGTGAATTTATGAATGTTAAGGGCGAAATACCTGTGGTTGAATTCCCTGATTACCGAGGGGACATAAATAAAAGGATTTTTCAGGGATCAACAACCCCGTTACAAGAAGAGAACGTCGGAAATGATTCTGGAGGACAAGAATGATTTTCAAACTGGGTAAGGAGCAAGTTAAATAAGTAGAACTTGCTCCTTTTTCTTTGTGCAAGTCGATGTTTGGGAAATTGATGTTCGTATAAGAAATGTCTCGACTCCCTCCGGTCGCTCGACATGACAAATTTTGATAGGTGAATTGTCATTTTGCTTTTTAAGGATAATATAATATAATTAGATTATGGTTAAATCTAGTCAAAAACCAACAATTTTTTCCGGGGTGCAGCCGAGTGGGACCCTGCATATCGGCAATTATTTAGGGGCGATTTCGAAATGGGTGGAATTGCAGGACCGATACGACTGTATCTTCTGCGTGGTCGATTATCATGCTATAACCGTTAAGCAGGATCCGATACAGCTGGGCAGGAATATTTTAGATATCGCCAAGACCTATATCGCGGCAGGGATTGATCCGAAAAATTCCGTGATCTTCCAGCAGTCAGATATCAGCGCCCATACCGAGTTGGCGTGGATTTTAAATTGCGTGGCCAGAATCGCTGATCTCGATAAGATGACCCAGTTTAAGGAAAAATCAGGCAAGAACCAGGAATCCGTCAGTGTCGGCCTTTATGACTATCCGGCCCTGATGGCGGCTGATATTCTTTTATACAACACCGATGCGGTGCCGGTCGGGGACGACCAGTCCCAGCATGTCGAACTCACCCGGACTTTAGCGCGGCGCTTTAACCAGCAGTTCGGCGAGACTTTCAAGGTGCCGGAACTTATCATCAGGAAAGAGGGGGCGCGGATCATGGGACTCGACGATCCGACCAAGAAGATGAGCAAGAGCGCTTCGAGCGCCATGAATTATGTCGCT
>CAZYKS010000046.1:0-5298 GCA_964648375.1 uncultured Gammaproteobacteria bacterium
ATTTTAGGGGTTATTATATGTTGTTAATTTTTCAATTACCATAAAACGACTATTTTTATATAAATAATTTTAGCCAGTGTTTAGTAACTGCAATTTACCCCGTCATAGAGAAAGGTTTAATTCCACCGGCCAGAGATACCTTTCTACGGGGTTTAGTTAAGCTTTAATTAAAGCATGTAAGCCGTTATCCACTACGGTAATTTTTCAGTTTTAAAATGTTAAAAAGATTTGGTACGGTTATAATTTTTAGTTTCGTATTATTTTTATCCTGCGTACTGGAGGCACAGGCCGGTTTTGGAATTTCACCGCCTTACTTGAAATCCGACCAGCTAATTCCCGGCACCCAATATTCGCAGAGCATATCCTTGCTGCGTTCTTCCGCGGAAGATGATTTAGTCGCCAATATAACCGTTAATGCCCCGGATATCGAATCGTGGATATCGATCGATAAAGGGTTTACGTTCGATTTGCCGGCCGGCCAGCTGCGGGTGCCGATGAATGTCACCATTGATGTTCCCGCTGACGCCCCTCTCGGTGATTACCAAGGGTATTTGAGTGTCAGGATCTCTCCCAAAACCAAGAGCGGGGGCGGGGTGGCGGTTGCACTGGGCGCGCGTATCGATATCGACCTGACTTTAACAAAGGATACTTTTCCTGATTTTAAAGTGTTAACGATTCAAATTCCCGATTTTGAAGAACTGACCCCGCCCTGGAGCTGGCGCTTTTTCCGCTGGTTTTTTTACCGGATAGAGATGAACATGAAGATCGAAAATACCGGCAACGTCGATACCGCTCCCACGAAAGTCACGATGGAGGTTTATGATTTAACCGAAAAAAATCTTCTGGAAACCTTGTCCGATACCAGCTTCAAAAAGATAAAAGCTTACCAAACCGGGACCATTAATGCGTCTTTTCCTACCCAATTGGGGGAAGGACAATATTGGGGTAAAATCAAGGTGTATAAGGGCAACGAAATCGTTCATGCCAATAAAATCGCGTTTACGGTAGCCGCCCCCGGAACTTTACAGAATTATAACAGACAGCTGGGGCTATGGCCGTGGGTGCTCTTGTCCGCGGTGATAGTTCTCGCGATAATCTGCCTGTTAGTGCTGGTTAAGATTAAAATCTGGAAGTATCTGATCACGCTGCTATACTGGTTGGCCTGGCCGCTCCGGTTTTTACTCGGTTTGTTTAAAAAACTGCTGGGTGCGGTACGGGAAAAATTTTGGTCTGGCATGCATGCGCGGGCGCTTAATTACGAAAAACAGCGACATAAAAACGATAATGAGAGAAAATAGAAGGGGATAAATATGAAATTATGCCATATCAAGATATTCGGATATATTCTTTTGATTATAACGGGATCGGTTTATCCCTTAGGTTCTTTCCTGCTTTCAGGTAATAATGCGTTCGTCAGCGCGGAAGAACATTTGCCGACCTCGGTCGAGGTCCAGCTATCATGCGGGGATGGATTCGCCGAACCGGGAGTCGAAACCTGTGATCCGGGCCAGCCGCCCGCCATTCCCGCCGATGTCGGCTCATCCACTTGCCAGGAATACGAAGATATCTTCGGCGACCCTTTCCATAGCGGCGATTTAAGCTGCCGGAGCGATTGCAGCGATTACGCCACTTCTACCTGCTATACCTGTGGCAACGGCAACAAGGAGGACCCGGAACAATGCGACAACGGCGATTTCGGCAATCAGGATTGTACTACTTTCGGACTGGTCAACGGGTCGCTTAGGTGCACGCCCGTTTGTCTGATCAGCCTTTCGGATTGCGAAAGCGCGCCTAAACCGGGGCAAGGGAACCCGGCCGGCGGTTCGTCGGGAGGTTCGTCGGGAGGTACTACCGGCTACCAGCCGGGATCCGAGCAAGCGGTCGTGACCAAAGTGATCGTATCGGGAAAATCATATCCGAATTCACAAGTACATGTTCTATTGGACGGAAAAGTGGTCGGGATCGCGGCCGCCGACACGAAAGCCGATTTTTATTTCGAAACGAACGAGGTTACGCCGGGAGTCGCCAGTTTCGGCTTCTGGTCGGAGGATAAGGACGGGTTAAAATCGACCCTTTTAACTTTAACGGTCAGGATCATTTCCGGTGCTGTTACCACGATTTCGGGCGTTTATCTCTCGCCGAGCATTAGCGTCGATAAACAGGCGGTGGATGTCGGTGAGCCGATAACGATTTTCGGCCAAACCGCCCCGGATACGGAAGTGCATATCCATGTCAATTCCGACAACGAATTCGTGGAAACGACCGACAGTAAGGATAACGGTGATTGGTCCTATATTTTCGATACCTCAGAACTGGAAGAGGATTATCATACCGCTAAAGCCTTGTTCCAGATGGAAGTGGAAGGCAATGTGATTAAAAGCGGCTACAGCCCGGCGATCAGTTTCTATGTGGGGCAAGAGGTCCCGCAGGAAACCTGCCCCGGGGCCGACTTGAATGCGGACGGTCTCGTGAATTTAACCGATTTTTCCATTCTTCTGTTTTGGTGGGGAAAAAATAATACCTGTGCCGACCAGGACCATGATGGTACGGTCAACCTGATCGATTTCAGTATTATGATGTACCATTGGACGGGCTGATTTAGTTAATTAGTGATTAGTTGATTAGTCAATTAGGGACGTTTTAAAAACATTCCCTAATTAACCAATTAACTAATTAACTGTATGATCAAGCGTTTATTTATTGTTATTTTATTTTTTATCTTACTGGCGCCGTTAAGTGCGAATGCCGCTATTTTGTATTTTTCCCCGGAAAGCGGGCAATATGGTCCGGGGGATGAGTTCCGGGTCGATATTATGCTGGATGTAGAGGAAAATTGCATTAATACGGTCGATGCTAGCGTCACTTTCAACCCGGCCGCTGTCCAGCTAGTCGATTTCAGCGTGGGCGACTCCATCCTCAGTATCTGGGTAACTCGCCCGACGACCGCGGATATACCCGCCATTAACGAGGCCGGTAAGCTCGAGTTTTCCGGGGGGATTCCGGGAGGATATTGCGGTAAGATCCCCGGCGATCCCGGAGAAAGTAATATCGTCGGATCGTTATTTTTCCGGGTGCCCGCATTTTCTGTGTACGACGAGAAGGTCGATACCATCAATCTGGCGCTTGGTGATACCAGCCAGGTATTTATAAACGACGGACTCGGTAGCCGGGATGAGCTCGTGCTGAAAGGGGCGGAGTTTATAATCGGTCCCCAGCCGAGTTTACCCCAGTCCGATTGGGATAACGTTATCAAACAGGATAAAACGCCGCCGGAACCGTTCGTAGTCGAACTCAGGAGCGACCCTTCCATCTATGACGGCAAATATTACGTTTATTTCTCCACAGTGGATAAGCAATCCGGAATCGACCATTATGAAATTCTGGAAATAAAACCCGGCCAGCAGGTTGGGGTAGCGCCGGAAATGTCGATTTTAGACAAACTGCTGAATCGAACCGCGCCTGCCCCGGCATGGCAGACCGCCACCATTCCCTACGTCCTGAATGACCAGAGCTTGGAAAGCATCATCAGGGTAAAAGCGGTCGATAAAGCCGGGAATGAACGGGTGGTGGAATATATCCCGGCTGAGACTGCCGGCGCACAGCCGGCAGGGCCTGCAAATCGGCCGCACACGGCATTAATCGTAATTTCCCTTTCGGTATTCATATTGATAATTATTATAGTTATCATATTTATAAAAATAACGAGGAGGAAACATGAGAATTTTTAAAAATTTTTCGATTAGCCTATTGGTATTAGTAACCGTTTCGGCTTTTTTAAGCGCGGTTCCTGTTTGCCGCGCCGCCGGCGCCAGCCTGTTTCTGGCGCCGGGAAGCGGGACCAAGGTGATTAATTCCCAATTCAGCGTATCCGTCCGGGTTAATACCGGCGGAGAAGTGATTAACGCGGCCCAGGGCACGATCAGCTTTGATAATAACCTACTGGATGCGGTCGGGGTATCGAAGAGCGGATCGATTTTTACCCTCTGGACCGTTGAACCCTCTATTAACAACGGAGCGGGCACGGTCAGTTTCGGCGGCGGCATCCCGCAACCAGGCTATTCCGGAAACTCCGGTACCATATTTTCCATAACTTTCAAAGCCAAACGCGCCGGAGCGGCGGTAATCAGATTTTCTTCCGGAGCGGTTCTGGCTAACGACGGCAAAGGTACCAATATCCTGGCCAGCATGGGCAGCGCCAGCTTCACGATCGCGCCGGCTAGCGAAGCGCCGAAACCGGCCCCGACCGGCGAAAAACCGGCGGTAGAAACGCCGGCGGTCGAACCGGAATACAATAAGCCGGAGATCAAATCGGCCACCCACCCGGACCAGAATAAATGGTACCGCGAGAATAACGTGGCTTTTTCCTGGGCGCTGCCTGATGGCGTAACCGGCGTCAGTATCGCTTTCGATAACGATCCCAATACCGATCCGGGACCGGCTTCGGACGGCTTGTTTTCGGAGAAAACCTACGAAAAAGTCGCCAACGGCGTCTGGTACCTGCACCTCAAATTCAAGGATAGCCGGCGCTGGGGCACGCTCGCGCATTACCGCGTGATGATCGATACCAATCCGCCCCAGGCTTTCGAGATCAGGGTGGCATCGACTTCGATCGGGGAGTGGCCGCTACTCAATTTTAAGACTACGGACAGCGAATCGGGACTGGACCATTATGAAATAATCGTCGGCAGCCTGGACGAGCAGGGGCATACGGTCGCGGCGGATAAGGACCAATACCAGACAGAAGGGCTTGAAGCCGGAAAACACACGGCCCTGGTTAAAGCGGTCGATAAGGCCGGCAACGAAAGTATCGCTACGATCGACTTTACGGTCGAACCGATCGCGGCGCCGGTAATCGGGGATTACGCGCGGGAAATAAAGCCGGACGATAATTTCTTCATGAGCGGTACCGCCCTGCCGAATGTAACCGTTACGACGTTTATTATGGACAACGATACTTTAATTGCCCAAGATGCCGTTACCAGCAATATGGACGGGAATTGGTTTTATATATATCGCGACAAACTCGCAAACGGCCGGTATTTCGCGCAAGTGGAAGCGAAAAATGACCTGGGAATAAAAAGCAAAAAGAGCGGAACCGTAAGCTTTATCGTCAGTCCGCCGGTATTTACGCAAATCGGCGGGTATATTATCAACTATTTTACCGTATTCGTCAGTTTATTATTCCTGGTTATCCTGATTATTCTCTTAATTATCTTCCTGGTCGGGATGATCCGCAAACGGCTTAAAAAAGAGACCGTCGAGATCGTCTTGGCCTCCTTGGGCCAAGACGCCGGCATC
>CAZYKS010000046.1:5308-6647 GCA_964648375.1 uncultured Gammaproteobacteria bacterium
CGAGATCGAAGAAGTGCTGGAGCGGAATTTAAAGACATTAAAACAGTCGATCGATAAAGACCTCGGTAATCTGCCCGTTTCCCGCACTAAACAGGCATACGAAAAAGATAAGGCCAAAACCGCTTATCAGATTAAATATAACATCGATGAAGCGGGCAAGCGGATAATGAAGGAGATCAAGGATGTGGAAGACATATTGAAGTAAAGCACCCGCGAATTTACGAATCTGGATACAATTATTACGAATATAGGGATTGTTTTAAAATAAAAAAAGCGGAGAAATCTGCCGCTATAGCTGAGTTTATAAAATTTATTTGATTAAATTGATTCGATTGATTTCTGTAAGTATCGGTAAGGCCGTCCCCTGGCCGTCGGCGGCCAGGGCCTGAGTATCGTCGCCGAAAGCGAGTTTGGCCCAGCCGGGTTGGAGTTTAATGAATTTAAGCCTGGTTATCACTTGGGTGTCTGAGCCTGTGATGGCAGCGGGACTTCCGCAGATAAGGCGGTAATTGCCGGCAAGGTTGTCGATTCGCTTGAACGGAACCAGGGAGCAGAATGACTGGTCGAAATCAGTGGATGCGAGGGTGAGCTTAGCGGCGGGGAATTCAAGATCAATCGCCAGCGAGTTAACAGGAATTAATCCAGGCTCGACGATAATATCCACGATTAAATAATTCGGATCGACAAATGACTGAAAGTCCACCGCTAACCCAAGCGCGACCGGTTGCGGTTCCGAGGCAGAGGCAAATACGGCGCTATTTAATCCGAAACCGGCTATAACGGCCATTAAGAATAAATTAATAATCAGGCGTTTCCGCATTAATTCAGTAAATTAACTCCTCCCCTAAACGATTATTTAAACTGGTTTTGTTATTAATTATTATAACATTTATAAAAAACTTATGAAAGTATCAGGACTTTTCAAACTAACCCAAACCGAACGCAATAAGTTCAGTATCCGTATCATCGAATCAAGCGCCCCACGGATAGATTATTATTTTTTAGTGGTTTTGTCAACCCTGATTGTTACTTTAGGGCTTTTAGCCGACAATGTGATCCTGGTAATCGGCGGGATGCTGGTAACGCCGCTCTTGTCGCCGGTATTGGCAATCGCGCTCGGGATCGTTATCAGCGACCAGAAAGTGATCGCCTGGTCGTTTAAGGTTTTCCTGTCGTCTTTCGCACTCGGGTTTATCGTCGCCCTGATAACGGGATTTTTCAGCGGCGCCGATCTGACTACGATAAAGATCATCGGAGGGATGGTGCCGTCTTTGTTCATTTTTTTCGTAGCGATCGTAGCGGGACTGGCCGCCAGCTATACCTGGGCCAAACCCAATCT
>CAZYKS010000047.1:0-6637 GCA_964648375.1 uncultured Gammaproteobacteria bacterium
AAACTGCCTGAAACCAATTAAAATTTCACCGATATGATTAAAGCCGATATCGGGCGCTGGCCGGCCGCCCGGAGCGACGCGGCGGAAACAAGCGCCCGGGAAAATTTCGAAAAGATCTATAAGAAAATTCCGGACATGGACAACTCAAACGACAATGCCGCTATCGTGGTTATGGCTTACGGGCTCAGGCAGAGCGCCGCCAACCGGAACCTTAACTCCGAGCGCGCCGGCATCAATACTTTCGAAGCGATCTACGGCTACCACCCCGGGTCCACCGAAGACTGGAATATCATGCAGGCGGTCACCTATTCGGGGGCCGTGCGCGAAGCCGACCGGGACGGGGATCTCCTGCCCGATGCCAGGGAAATAAAATTAGGCACCGATCCGGACAATCCCGATACGGACGGCGACGGGACCGGGGATGGGAAAGAAATCGCTGACGGATCCGATCCGCTGATCGGCGAACAGTAGGGGAGGATGGTTCTGTAATATTAGCTGTAATTCGTAATTAGAAATTGGTAATTTGGAGTTAACTTTAAAAAGTATCGATTAAATATCCAAATTTCCGATTACTAATTTCCATTTTCCGTAGATCAATCAAATCTGTTATAATATAGCGCTTTTGGCGCATAGCCTTGGCGGTATTTAGCGGTTCAGGCGCCGCCCTTTACAAAATACAATAAATACTATACTATTTAAATACATAAACGCTGAAATATTTCAAAAAAATAAAAATGAATATGTCTAAAACAGATAATCAAAAAAACCAAAATAATAACGAACATACAAGCGAAAACGGCCCAAGCTTGGTTGATGACCTTGAGCTTAACGCTTTCGGCGACAGCGGAACGGAGGGCGGGGAAAAAGGCGATAAAAACACGGAAAAAAGTTTTTCCCTGAGCAAGCGTAAACTGGCGTTTATCGGCCAATTGGCGGAAAATATCAGGCAGAACAGCGACAAACTGATGGATGCGATTTCCCAGTATGTCGATTCCGAACAGCTCGAGCAGATCAGTATCGGCCAGATGAGCGAAGAGGGATTTTCCCACGGGGGCATGGATGGGGAGGAAGGAACGATCATCGAAGGCGTGTTTGACGGAGAGAATATGATCGGCCCGGACGGCAAGCAGTACAGCGTCCCCGCCAATTACGCGTCCAAATCCAAACTGGTCGAAGGCGACATCTTAAAGCTTACCATCGCCCCTAACGGCACCTTCGTGTATAAGCAGATCGGCCCGATCGACCGGGCGCGGGTGGTCGGCCTCCTGGAGCAGTCGATCGACGGGAATTTCCAGGCAAAGGCCAACGGCCGGAAATGGCGGGTACTGACCGCCAGCGTGACCTATTTCAAAGGACAGACCGGGGACGAGGTCGTAATCCTGATACCCAAGACCGGGGAGAGCAAATGGGCCGCGGTCGAGAATATCGTGAGGAAGAGGGACTAGGCCGGAGTTAACAGATAACCCCGTAAAACCGCCCTTCGATCACGGGGAAGGCAGATAGCAGTTTGACCATCAGGCCATGATCAAGTTGCGGGTCTGTTTTTTGTTTAAATAGTTTGATTTATTTAAATTTTAAAGGTAGAATAGTGATTAGTTAATTAGTTAATCAGGGGTGGTAATAACCGGGAATGATCGTAAAACTAAGTAACTAATTAACTAAGTAACTAAGTAACTTAAACATGGCTACATTATATCGAAAATACAGACCGGATTATTTTAAGGAAGTGGTTAACCAGAACCATATCAAGATTACGATCGAGCACCAGATCCAGTCGGATAAGGCCGCCCATGCCTATTTATTTACCGGACCCCGGGCGGTCGGTAAAACCACCCTGGCCCGGGTATTCGCCAAGGCGCTTAACTGCGAGAACCGGAAAAAAAGCGAAGCCGAACCGTGCGGCCAATGCGGCAGCTGCAGCGCCATTAAAGCGGGCAAAAACCTCGATTTGATCGAGATCGATGCGGCCAGCCATACCGGCGTCGACCATGTCCGGGAAAGCATAATCGCTTCGGCCCGGGTAGTTCCGAGCTCGAGCAAGTATAAGATATTCATCATCGATGAGGTCCATATGCTGTCGCTATCGGCCTTTAACGCCCTCCTGAAAGTCCTGGAAGAGCCGCCCGCGTACGTGGTTTTTATCCTCTGTACCACCGAGGTGCATAAAGTGCCGACTACCATCATTTCCCGCACCCAGCGCTTCGATTTCAAGCGGATCAGCGTTAACGATATCGTCAAAAAGCTGCAGTATATCGTCAAAACCGAAGGGGTAAAAGTCGATAAAAGCATTCTGGAAGCGATCGCCCGGCAGTCGGGCGGGCATATGCGCGACGCCGAGAGCATCCTCGGGCAGGTGATCGCGGTCGGGGGGAAGGAAATCACCCGCGAGGAGGCCGACCTGGTCATTCCGCGGAGCGATATCGGCGAGGTTATCGGACTGCTGGAAGCGCTGGCCAAAAAGGACGCGGCCGGCGGGGTGCGCCTGGTCAACCGCATCCTGGACGAGGGCATCAATCTCAGGCAGTTTACGGACGACCTGATCGAAATCCTCAGGAAAATCATGCTCGGGAAACTGAACCAGGCGCTTTTGGATAAGCTGAGCCTGGAACTGGGCGAAACGCTCGAACTCAAGATCGGCGCGGTCAGCCAGGACCTTAACCTCGATCAGATTATCGCGTTTATCGATGCGTTCATGATCGCGCGCAATCACCTTAAGAACAGTTTTATCGCGCAATTGCCGCTCGAGCTCGCGATCACCCGGCTCTGCCAGGATAACCCGGGTATGCGCGTTAAGCCGGAAATTACCGGCGCTAAACCGGGTAATCCCGCGAATTTTATCCCCAAGCCGGATAACCCCACTCCGGCAGTCAGCAAAACCATCAGCATCAGCGAGGGGCAGGTCGGGGATATCGATATCGAAACCATCATCAAAAAGTGGCACGAGGTGCTGGCCAAGGTCAAGCAGCATAACCACTCCCTGTCATTTATCTTAAGGGTGTGCGAACCGCGCAGTGTCGACGGGAATAAACTCTGCATGGCGTTCAAATATAAATTCCATAAGAACCGGATCGGAGACCGGCAGGTGAAAGACCTTGTGGAAAAGGTGATCCGGGAAGTTTACGGAAAGCCGCTACTGGTCGAGGCGGTTATCGACGAATCGATCCAGATTCCGGAGAACGGGGCAAAAAACGTTAATGCGGCCGGAAATAACGCCAAATCGGATGAGATGCTGGACGGGCTGTTGAAGACTTTTGGCGGGAAGGTGGTGGAGTAGGGGTTAGGAGATGATATGAATTCGGAATTCGGAATTGGGAATGCAGGATTATTTAGGATTTAGGATTTATGATTTAGGATTTTTTGGCTGAAGATGCCGAGAAAATAGGACGCTATAATTTAAAATATATTCGGGGATCGTCTAGTGGTAGGACGCCAGGTTCTGGCCCTGGTAACCATGGTTCGAGTCCATGTCCCCGAGCAAAAATTAAAGCTCAAGAGCTAGCTCTTGAGCTTTAATTTTGGCTCGGGTTGTACCAAATAAAACAATTTTAAGGAATTGATTTATGATAATTGCTTTTTTTTGATACTTATGTTAAAAAGAGATGATGCTTTAACAATAAAAAAATAATTAATGCATAAAGGAGGGAAACATGGCTGTTATATTAGAAATGGTCGTCGCCGGTCTATTTTTCGGCGCCTGGCCGTTATTTATGAACCGCAGCGGACTGAATGCCACATCCGCATCTTTGTTATTTACGGTTGTAGTTCTTATTGCGCTTTTACCGACTACTCTTTACCAAGACGTTTCACTGAGCGGGCATAAGTGGTGGTTCGGGGTAGCGGCTGGTGTCTGTTCCGGTGTGGCTTTGCTTGCATTTAACGACGGCCTGTCGAAAACAACACCGGCCCAAGTCGGGAAAATGTTCATTATAATGCTGGTTGTGCAAACAGCTGTTCCCGCGCTCTACCATGTCATCTACAACCACCAACTTTCAGTAAAAACGCTTTTAGGTTTTATTACCGCCTTGGCTACGATATTTTTACTGGGATAGCTGACTATTTTTACGTACATTTTATTAAAGACTAATAAATCCCACTATATATGAAAACCCCGGGCGGAGTCAACCAGGCTCCGCTTTTTATGTTTAAGCCCGGCAGGAGCATCATAGAGAGGGCTTCCGCTTAAAGGTTGTGCTTATAACATTTAGATTTATTCATTTCCTAAATATAAGATTCGGCGGTTCGAACTGTTCTGCCAGGCAACTTTTTCGACCCCGTGGATAGTCACGAGGAGTTTTCGAATACATGTTTAGATAAATGAATTAACAAGGCTGGTTACAGTCTTGTTTTATTATGGTATAATATCGATAGAGCTAAGCTAAATATTCGAATAAGGAGGTATGAAAATTAAAAATAAGGTATTTTCAATTATTGCGGTCGTTTTTCTGCTTTTATTGATTATTTCGTCACTGATATCATTCCAGATTATATTGAAATCGTTTAACCGGCTCGAAAACGAAAAAATTGATAACGGGATATCTTTGTTGGCGCGCACAGTCGATTCTGAAATCGATAATTTGAATTCAGTCAACGGCGATTGGGCGCCCTGGGACGATACTTATGACTTCGTAAGGGGGAGTAACGACAGTTATGTCGAAACCAACCTAGATTCTTCGACGCTGGATAACCTCAGGGTAAGCGCGATGCTGTTTTTCGATACCGGCAATGAGCTCGTTTACGACGCCACCGACCTGCCTGAAGACCAGGACTTCCGGAATTCGTACAGCGGCATGATCGCGTATATCGAAGCGAACAGCCTCTTTTATGACGCTAGCGACCCGCGCACCCCGGTTTCCGGGATGATTATTGTCGATAAGCTTCCCGTATTCATATCGTCCTGGCCGATAACCGACAGCTCCGAGGAAAGCGAGGTCGCTGGCCGGCTCGTTATGTTCAGGTTTCTGGATGCCGCCGAAATCGGCTATATCGAATCCCTCCTGGGCCAGAAAATCACCCTTTATAATTCGATAGCGGAAAGCGATAATGACGCCAGGCTGGCGAGCTCGGGCCTGACGGACAATAAAAAGGCGATTCTAATGCTGAGCGGAAGCGAGGCGGCTAGCTACCTCGCCGTTAGCGACCTTACGGGCGGGCAGACGCTGATCATCGAGCAAAAGCTGCCCCGCAGTATTTACCAGCGCGGCCGGGCCAGCGTTTTATTTTCGATCGCAACCTTTATCGCTTTATTGTTCCTGATCGGTATCGTTACCCTGGTAGTCTTCAACCGGGTCGTCCTTAAGCGGATCTTAAAACTCAGTACAGAGCTGGAAAAAATCGCTTCCAGCGGAAATTTTTCCGAACGGGTAAGTAAAGACGGCAGCGACGAGGTTTCACTCCTGCAGGATAACATCAATAGCACCTTATCGTCGCTCGAGTCCGAGCTTGAGCAAAGGAAGAAATCGGAAAGGCAGCTGCACGAAAAGGGGCTGGCTCTTCAAAAAACGAATAAGGAGCTTGAAAAGACGTTAGAAGATTTTTATACGGTCCGGATCGGGATGTATGAGGACATGGAGAAAGGGGAGATGGAGAAGAAGAATAAGGAAATTAAAGACCGCCTGGATGAGCTTAAAATCAAGACGGATTGATACCGGAAAAATTTAAATCTCTATAGCATTGTCCCCACCCTCACCCTAACCCTCTCCTCCTCCAAAGGCGGACAAGCGTAAGGGAGAGGGGACTGATTAAATAAATTCTAGGAGAAATATCGAATATCGGATTATGCGATTGGCTGTAGTGCCATACTAATTTTTATGCAATCCCGCCAATTAAACCACCGTCCTAGGCGGAGATATCGGTTTTACGAATAAAAAGCGAAAAAGGTGGGAGTAAATACAATATATAGCGGCATTTTAAGGATTTATTATACAATTTAAAAAAAGTTTATAGATTATTTTTTAAAGAAATGAAAACAACCCTTTAAATAAGGGTTGTTTTCAATATATTAGTAAATTTGTAATTAGATTCGTTGATTCGTAGGGCCTAGACGTCAAGGTTTTCCACCTTTTTCGCGTAGGTCTGGATAAAGTTTTTCCGGGGGGCGACGTCGCCGCCCATCAGCATATCGAAAATCTCATCAGCGTGGGCCGCGTCATCGATCGTGACCTGCTTCATGATCCGGGTTTCCGGGTTCATCGTCGTTTCCCAGAGCTGGTTCGGGTTCATCTCGCCCAGGCCTTTATAACGCTGGATCGAGATCTTAGCCGGGGCCTTCTTTTTCTTATCGGCCGCCTCAGCCTCAGCCTCGGTTTCAGGCAGTATATCGTCATCCGCATTATCATCTTCATCACCGGCGCCTTCGGAAGCGTCCGCCATCTCTCCGCCCAATTCCTTGATGATCTCATCCCGCTCCTCGTCCGAGAAAGCGTAGCGGATGGTCGTGCCTTTTTTCAGCTGGTACAGGGGCGGCTGGGCGATATAGAGGTTGCCGTTAGCCACGATCGGGGTAAAATGCCGGTAGAACAGGGTCAGGAGTAGGGTACGGATATGGGCGCCGTCCACATCGGCATCAGTCATGATCACGATCCGGTGGTAGCGGAGCTTATCGATATCGAATTGTTCGTCGATATTTGTGCCCAGCGCG
>CAZYKS010000048.1:0-469 GCA_964648375.1 uncultured Gammaproteobacteria bacterium
TATCTACTGTCAAACCTTTATCCTTCAATGCGATAGTAAAGGCATTATCGGCAATTTTCTCTTTAAACGACCCGCCCAATTCAAGCCACACTTCCCTGGCTGCTTCGATTATCAAATAACTCTCTTTCTCATATAAAAAATCACTTACTTTCCTTTTTGTTTCCTCTCCTTGTATATTTCCCATATACCTGATGTAAAAATATTTTTCGCAATTTTAGCGTCCCCCGGCGTCATCTTTAGCGTTACTTGGCGTCCATATTAGCGTCACTTGGCGTATCTTTGGCGTCACTTGGCGTAATATAATCCAACGTGCTCTTATAATTCTCGATCAATGTCGCTATCTCTTTCGCCTGTTCATCGTCCAAATCCCCGGTTTCCGCGATTTTTCCGAGCATTTTTTCACCGTTTCCGGAAGCGTATTCGAACAGCCCGGTTTCGAATTCCCTGACCTTACCCAGAGGAATGTCAT